>JAFTUB010000098.1 GCA_017466495.1 Clostridia bacterium | reverse complement strand
TTTCACTTATTCCATCTAAAGACGGTAACTGCGATATTAAATAATATTCAGCCATTACTATTACTTCGCCTCTTTCAAAAGCTCGGTAAGCTTAGGACTGAGATAATTTGAGAGCATATCCACAACAGCCTCTGCTGAATAATCGTAATATGCACTACCGTTATTTACAGCAATGCGGAAACCACCGTCAAAATTATCATTTGCCTTCAAAGTAATACCTTTCAACATTTTTTCTTTAAGTGCTAACAGTAAGGTTTCTTCCAATTTCTTAAGGTCTTGAGTATTCAAAATCACTGCGATATCTTCTGCATCAGGCTTATTCGCCCAGTTTCCAACAATGCTGATAATCAGACCGGCAAGTGCATCCGATGAATATACAGCAGTAACATTTTCGCCAACGATAGCTTTAAGCTCTCTTGTTACACTTTCTCTGAAAGAAATCAGCAGATTTCGACCTGCCTGACGAATTGCATCCTCGCTCGATTTCGTCATTCGCTCAGTTTCAACTTTTGCGCCGGCTAAGATTTTATCTGCCTGTGCCTGTGCATCAGCAATAATCTTTTCGGCATCTGACTTTGCTGCCTCAACGATAGCCCTGGCTTCTGCTTCAGCGGTTTCAACACCATCCTTCTTAATCTGCTCAATAAGCTCCTGAAGTTGAACTTCCATAATTCTATCTCCTTTTACATTTAGTCAATTTTACTGCTAAAAAACAAAATGGATCCAGCTTCCTCTGCAGACAGCTGGATCCATTAAATATTATTATAAATATTCAGTTCAACAGTATTATAGCATACTTTTTTTATTTCGTCAAGACTTTAGAGGGATAAAGAAACAAAAATTTCAATTTAACTTTTGAGAGTTACCCCAAAAGTACAAATATGCGTGAATCAAATTATGAGCAGAGTGAAAAATACAGTATAGCCAATGACGGCTATACTGTATTTTCTGTCATCCCACTCGGTTTGCGTAATACTCCGTTAAGGATAACACGCTTTTGGCATCCTGTGCTTTTTATGTTTTCGCTCAGTCCTCCTGCTTTCTGCCGAGGAAGATGGCAAAAGCAGCTGAAGCAATGAGCACTGCAGCGATGGCGAAGATCCAAGGGGTACTCATGCCTCCGTCATTCTCGGCGTTTCCTGCCGAACCGGCCGAGCGAAGCTCTGCCAGGGTGTGTGCCAGAGCCTCATCCTCCAGCGTATCGCTCTCACCACGGACACCGTAGAGGCACACCGTCCCCTCTCCGCTGCCCGAAACGGGTTTGATGCAGAGCTTGATGTATTGAATTCCGACGCCATCCATCGGTGCGGGATCAAAAGACAGCGCAATCCGTCGATTGGCCTCCAGCACGCACTTCTGTTCCATGCGGGCCCCCTCTCCCCCAAGGAAAACGCAAACCTCCCAGACCCCGTCTCCCTCCAGCATCAGGTCGAAGATCATCCGGTCAAGGGGTTCTGTGGGTTCACTCTCGGCAAAGCGGTAAACCAGCTCACAGTACTCCTCGGTTTCGGCACTGCTTCGGTCAAGAATACCCATCATCGCCCGGGAATTTCCTCCGCCTTTCACCGAAACAGAAGCCATATGGGTTCCCGCATACCAGCCGCGGGTACCGTGCGAGGCCGAGAAATCCCAGTAAATATATTTGCCCGTCCCCACCTCCACGGCGGGGATCAGCTCTCCCTCGGTATAGCGGTTCAGGGGGAGCTGCCCAGCAGAAAAGCCGGTGATCAGATCGGACCAGCGGCTCACACCGAACACAGTCAGCGCAGGTTCGGACACGGAAAGACTGCGGTCGGTGTCGATGTATTTCATCAAATGGCGCAGTCCGCGCATCCCACGCATATCCCCCATGGCCTCGGCATCGGCAAAGGAAATGATAAAGGCCTCCGCGTGCGTGCTGAACCGCAGGCGGTAATAGAGATAGGCATATGCGGCGGTCAGCGCGTCTCCGGTCTCCTCGGGAGGAGACCAAAGATACAGGAAGGTATCGGGCATAGAGCGGTAAAGCGCGGTGAGATTATCCAGCAGATCAGAGAAATCGCCCAGATTATCGGCATTGTAGTAACCCGATCGCTCTGCATCACTCCCCGTCAGCTTGTTTCCTCCCTCCATGGCATCGCCGGACAGGGAGAAAGGATTGTGCTCACTCTCCAGCATCAGGGAAACGTCAGGACCGCCCAGGGCATCCAGACGCATAAACAGAGAACGCAGGAAAAGCTCGCTGTCGTAGCTGTCCTCCAACAGCTCGGGGGTGATACAAACAGCGGAACGGCGGTCGGAAATGGGAACGATCACCTTCCGTCCGGGATTTTTCATTCGTCCCACATTGGCGATCAGCGTCAGCAGGTCGGCGTAGTGATCCACATAATCCGACAGCGCGTATACACCGATGTAATTATGAACCGCCGCATCATCCACCTGCTCGCCCACCACGATTCCCGAGATGGTTCCGTAATCGGTGATCTCCGCGTACCGCTCACACAAAAACTCGGTGATGGCGGCCACAGTATCCCCCGCTTCGGTGCCGGACAGGATCATTCCCCGTACGGTTTCCAGGGGAAGCCCTTCCGGAGACAGGGCATAGGGCACTTCTCTTGTATCGGCAGAAAGCAGGAACCGCAGATACACCGTTTCTCCCGCTGCACTGCGCAGAAGGATCTCCCGGTCAAGGGACGAGAGCACCTCGCGATTGAAATAGTAGTTTTTCTCTCCCCGGAGATAACGGTAGCCCATGGTACTGCCGTCACAGAGCCGGTCGAGATAAACATCCACCAGATACAGCGCAGCTCCCGCCTGGCTGGCAGAGGAAACCAGAGAGGTTTGCACCCCTTTTACCGCCTCGCCGGAGGACGCTCCGGATGCGGTATAGGGCATGGATACACTCTTCGGCCCGGTAAGCAGACCGTAACGGGCATTCCCACCGTTCTCATCGGTGATCTGCAAGGCCACCATGTATCGCGCACCCAGGGCAGTATAGTCTCCCTCCTTCACCGGCAAAGTGAAGCTGTAACGGATGGACATATCGGCCACCGCCAAAGGAGCACGACCTTCTGTCAATACTGTATTGAGATCCTCCCAGGGCGAAATGGCAAACAGAGCCAGTTTGCTCTGACGGTTGGTCGTCATAATATCGTGGGCTACGGTGCCCTGCACCGTAATTTTGCCGCTTTCCCGGTCGTAGCAGCAGGTATTGATCTCTCCCCACATCCGGCTGCCGCTGTCGTAAACCGACACCGCATTGATGGAATGGACGGTAATCAGCCCTTTGGCTGCCCCGGTGAAAACAAGGCGAATGTAGCGAAGCTCCCCTGCACGTTCCAGGGGAAAGAGCAAGGTCTGCCGTCCGGTTCCCATGTCCAGCGTAAGTGAGCTGCTGTTGGCGCCGTCAGCACTATAGGCGTAGTGCAGAGTCAGGGCAGTACAGGCACTTTCATTATCCAGCACAATGCGAAGTGCGTTGGTTTCGGTTTCGGTTTTCGGGGGAAGCACCTGCGCCTCCAGGATCGGCGAGCTTTCGGTGGGAATCAGATAGGCATAGGACACCCCGGCAGAAAGATAGAAGCTTCCGCCCCGAACATGGAATGCGTCGGCCATGAACCGCTCTCTGAGCTCGGCATTCATGGGCGCATCCAGCCAAATTCCGCTGAACAGAAGTTCGGTTCCATCGCCGATTCCGGGGGCATCAAACTCCATCTCTATATGATAAACCCCGTCCCGTTCACTCCATGCGCCAATGTCGAAATACACGGCACACCAGGTGTTGACGAGAACAGCGGCCTGGGTCACCATAACACTTTCCCCGGTGTACATCCGCAGACGCAGGTAGGCATATCCCACAGCTGCACCTTATGTCTTCACCGTACAGTACAGGGCGGCGGTACGGTGCGCATCCAGGTCTGCAGGGGCAGACAGGTCCGCCAGGGCAACGCGGTCGGTCAGGATGTACAGAGGCTGGACAAAGGTTCCGTCCTCTGATTCGGCTTCGGTGGAGGAAAGGACCTGTCCCGAGGTATTCTTCCACTGTCCGCGGTCCGCAGTCAGCGGCACCATACCCTCGGGAGAAACGGCGGGATCGGCACCGCGGACAACGTCCGCGCCATCCAAATAGAACACATCGCCTGCCCATACTGACAGACAAAGAACGGCCATCATCACAACCGCAAGTGCAAGAAACATGATCCGACGTTCCATAGGCCTCTCCCTCCTTCTGTATTTTTCGGGGACTTCCCCCAGCTTGACATCAGTATACCATGGAAAAATCAAAAAATCAAGGAATGTCTATGAACTTTCAGTAAGCAGGCTTGAAATTACTGTTTTTTTTTGCTATAATGAAAAAAACTTGATTCCCACAGGAGGTGAAATCCATGCGCCAAGAGCTGCTCTCTGTCCTCTCTGCCATCACCGAGGAGGAACGCGCCCTGCTGGAGGGATCTGACATTGACCGCAGAATCTACTCGGCGGAAGGCGCCTTTGTGGTTGGCCGCGCGCAAATGCTGGGCAATGTCCCCATCGCCATGCGCCCCCATACCCGTTTCGTGGATTTCCCCGAGCATCGGCATGATTTCATCGAGATCATCTATATGTGTGCCGGCAGGACCCGCCATTGCATTGACGGGGATACTGAGCTTACGCTGGAGGAGGGGGAGCTTCTTCTCCTCGCCCCCCAAACCTCCCACGCCATCGCCCGCGCGGAGGAAAACGATATCGCCGTGAATCTGATGCTCCTCCCCGTTTTTTTGGAGGAGGCCCTAGGCATGGTGGGCCGGGAGAGCATCTCGGGCCGATTCCTGCTGGGGTGTATGCACAATGACCGCCCCAACCTCCCCTATCTCCATGCACGGGTCAGCGGGATACCGTCCATGCAGAACCTGCTGGAAAATCTCATCTCCTCCCGTCTTACCGGAGGTGAGATCCGCCGCAGTGAGCGACTGACCATGGGGGTCATCCTCCAGCTGCTTGAGGAATACCGCCATCTGATCACCGTCGGCGCAGCCCCCACCGGTGGACACGCGCTGGTGAGCGCCGTCCTGCAGGAAATCTACCATCATTACCGTACCGCAACTCTGGGGGAGCTTGCCCGCCGCTACGCCGTTTCGCTGGGTTATCTCAGCCGCATCATCCACGCCCAGACCGGCTCCACCTTCAAGACCCTGCTGCAAGAACGCCGCCTGGAGCGGGCTGCCGAGCTGCTGACCGACACCGCCCTGCCCCTGAGCGAAATCCTGCCCATGCTGGGCTATGACAACTCCAGTTATTTTCACCGCATTTTCCGCGCACATTACGGCTGCACGCCAAAATTGCTGAGAGAGCAAAAAAGGACGCAAAAATAAAGCAAATTGCGTCCTTTTTTTATTTTTTTGTTTGTTTTATACTTAAAGCAGAACAATGCGTACTGCAGAAATCACATTATGGAAAGGATGATACGATGCTTTATCCCAAGAATCAAGCGCCCCATTTAGACAAAGAGCTTTTCCGTTCCCCCACTTCCGAGTACCGCGGAACTCCCTTCTGGGCATGGAACTGCCGTTTGGAGGGCGAGGAGCTGAAGTGGCAGATCGATATTCTGCGCCAAATGGGCTTCGGCGGCTTCCATATGCACGTCCGCCACGGCATGGATACTCCCTACCTCACCGATGAATACATGGATCTGGTGGAGGGGTGCGTGGAGCGCGCCCGGGAAACCGAGATGCTGGCCTGGCTCTACGATGAAGACCAATGGCCCTCCGGTTTTGCCGGCGGCCTTGTCACAAAGGATGAAAAATATCGCCAGCGCTCCCTGATGTTCACCGCCATGCCCTATGAGGAGGATGTCCCCGCAGGTCCTGTCAGTGATACCTCCGCCCGCGTCGGCCGCTCCAACCGCGGCTATCTGCTGGCGCGGTATGACATCAAGCTCAACCCCGACGGCACTCTGGCATCCTACCGCCGCCTGGCTGAAGGTGAGACAGCCGAGGGTGCCGCCTGGTACGCCTATGTGGAGACCCCCGTCCCCAACCCCCGGTACAATAACCAGACCTATGTCAATACCCTGGACCGCGAGGCTATCCAGCGTTTCATCGAAGTGACCCACGAACGCTACCGCAACCGCTTCGAGAAGGATTTCGGCGGCATTATTCCCGCCATTTTCACCGATGAGCCGCAGTTCAGCCGCAAGTCCACCCTCCCCTTTGCCGATAGCAAAAAGGATGTAATCCTGCCCTGGTCGGAGGATTTGGATGACACCTTCACCGCCGCCTACGGCGAATCCCTGGTGGATCACATCCCCGAGCTGATCTGGGATCTGCCCGATGCCCAGCGCTCACTGATCCGCTATCATTATCACGATCATGTGGCCGAGCGGTTTTCTTCCGCCTTTGCCGACACCATCGGCAATTGGTGCAGCCGGCACAATCTCATGCTGACGGGACACATGATGGCGGAACCCACCCTCATGTCTCAGACCTCGTGTCTGGGCGAGGCCATGCGTTCCTACCGCGCCTTCGACCTCCCCGGTATCGATATGCTCTGCGCCTTCTTTGAGTACAACACCGCAAAGCAGACCCAGTCGGCCGTTCGTCAGTTCGGCCGTCCCGGCATGCTGAGCGAGCTGTACGGTGTCACCTCCTGGGACTTCGACTTCCGCGGTCACAAGCTTCACGGCGACTGGCAGGCCGCCATGGGTGTCACCGTCCGGGTGCCCCACCTGTCCTGGGTTTCCATGGCAGGCTCCGCTAAGCGAGACTATCCCGCCTCCATCCACTACCAGTCCCCCTGGTACACCGAATATGCCTATGTGGAGGATCATTTTGCCCGCGTCAACACCGCAATGACCAGAGGTAAGTCGATCGTCCGTGTGGGCGTAATTCATCCCGTGGAGAGCTATTGGCTCCACTGGGGTCCCTCCGAGCAGACCGCTCTTGAACGCAGTCAGCTGGACGAAAACTTCGCAAACATTACCCGCTGGCTGATCTTCGGCTCGGTGGATTTCGACTTCATCTCCGAGTCCCTGTTCCCTGAGCAGTGCGCCAAAGCTTCCGCCCCTCTGCAGGTGGGCGAAATGGCCTATGACGTCATTCTTGTGCCGGGCTGCGAAACCCTGCGCAGCACCACCCTGGAGCACCTTGAGGCCTTTGCCTCAGCCGGCGGCAAGCTGATCTTCCTCGGCAATGCGCCGACACTGATCGATGCCAAGCCCGATCCCCGCGGCGCCGCACTGGCCGCCCGCACCGCGCTTGTTCCCTATACCCGCGCCGCCGTGCTGTCAGCAGTGGAAGAGGTACGGGAAGTGGAGATCCGGAACAGCGACGGTATGCTCTCCGACAACCTGCTCCATCAGCTCCGCGCCGACGGTGAGGATCGCTGGCTCTTTGTTGCCCACGGCACCGAGCCTTACAACAAAGACGTATCCCGCCGCCAGGATATTCGCATCACCCTGCGCGGGACCTGGACGCCCACCCTCTATGACACCATCACCGGAGATATCCGCCCCGCTCCCTACAAAACAGCCAACGGAAAGACTGTCATTGAATGGGGTCTGTATGACTATGACAGCCTGCTG
>JAFTUB010000097.1 GCA_017466495.1 Clostridia bacterium | reverse complement strand
GCTGGAGCGGGAATGCAGTGGCGATATTTGCATTAAAGAAAACGTTGCCTTTATGTTCTGTACCGAGGCCATGGCGGATTACATTGCCCGCAACATAGACAGCGTGCGCCACACGGCGGTGCGCTGCGAGGTGACGGAAGAAGTGCCGGCGGAAATGCTTTTCACCCTGAAAGAACAGGTGGTGCAGGCCGCCAGCCCCCGCATCGACGCAGTGATCGCCAGGCTCTTCCGCCTTTCCCGGGAGGACGCCAACGTGCTGTTCCGCAGCAAAAAGGTGGCGGTGAACGCCAAAGTGACGGAGAACAACAGCTACCAGCTGAAAGAGGGCGACACGGTCTCTGTGCGGGGCTACGGCAAGTTTATTTACGACGGCGTGGGCTCCCTCTCCAAAAAAGGAAAATCCAACTGCATTGTACGGGTGTATACAAGATAAAGAGAAAGACTGTTCCGAAAAACGGAGCAGTCTTTTTGTGTGGTGTGGTGTATCGTTGTTCGATAAATTGGAATTTGTCGCTAACTACTACTTCTATGAATCAAAGAATTTTTCTGCAAACCATACATCCTTCAATCTGTCTACAAAATTCAAATCCATACTTTTTGTACATAGATAAAGGGCCGTGATAAGCATGATTTTCATTGTGTGCAAATGGATACGCTTCTACCAAATCAAATCCATCGACTTTTGCATCCTTACATACATATTCAAGCAAGGCGGTGGCAACGCCACATCCCCTATATTTTGGTGCAACAGAAAAGCAAACGATGGATTTGATTTTTTCACCGTTGTCAGGTGCTTCTTCTGCAAAATTAAAATTGACGTTAATGTACGCTTTTTTATTATTCGAATTGCACCATCCAACAACCTTTCCTTGAACATATGCTAAATATCCCTGCATGCGACCGCTTTTTATGAAGTTGATTGCTTGTTCTCTATTGAACTTAGCGCAATCTCTATCGCAATTCCAAGCCCGCTTCTTTTGCAACTCACTATCCCAATGATAGCACATACAATAACATCCGCACCATTCATCATTGTCTGAAAATGCATCTTTATCAAAATAAGATAACCAATCTTCCAATAATTCATGTGTTAGTTTACAAACTGATATTTTCATAATGAATTCTCCGTCAAATTCTTATTTATCGTTCTGTTTATCGCCAGTTTCGCCTTTGTATTACAACGGCTTCGGGCACAGCCCATCCCCCTAAAGTTGTACGAACGCTTCAATAGGCTCCCTCCGGGAGGGAGGCTTCTCGTTAGCCCCAGTATAACACAAATCGGCAGAGAAAACAAGTTCTCTGCCGACTTTCTGTGCCCGTAATTTCTCCGTTAAAGACAACAGAGAAATGCGGCAGGCTGTTTTTGCATAAAAAGCCCCCATTCCGTCCATACTTTTGCTGGAATACCACCGAAAAGGAGAACCCTCATGCAAAAGTTGGGGAGCAATTACCGGGACAACGTGGCAGAGCTGGATCGGCTTCTGCGCGTGGAAGAGAGCTTTGACATCATCAAGAAGATCCTTCGGGTCGGAGAGGACGAGCTGACCCTCTACTACATCGACGGTTTTGTGAAGGATGCCGTGATGCAGAAGCTTCTGCTGCCCTTCGTCAGTCTGAAGGGGCTGGGCAATGACGCGCGGGAATTCATTCAACGGCAAGTCACCTACGTGGAGGCCGATGTCATCGAATCGGTGGATGCCATGGTGACCATGGTACTCAGCGGGGCTACAGTGGCGCTCGGCTCCACCTTCGGCCCCACCGCTCTGGTCATTGATGCGCGGACCTACCCTGCCCGCACCACGCAGGAGCCCGAAAATGATCGCGTCATGCGAGGTGCCCGGGACGGCTTTGTGGAAACCTTGGTGTTCAACACCGCTCTTATCCGCCGCCGCATCCGTGATCCGCGTCTGACCATGGCCTACCATACCGTGGGCAGCGAGTCCCGCACCGATGTGGTTCTCTGCTATGTGGAAGGAAAGGCTGACCCTAAGTATGTGGCTTATCTGCGAAAAAGGCTGACCGAGCTCCGTACCGATGCCCTTTCCCTTGGACACCAGTCCATGGCGGAATGCCTCATCCGCACACGCTGGTACAATCCCTTTCCCAAGATCCGCTGTACCGAACGTCCCGATGCGGCGGCGGCCTCTCTGCTGGAGGGGAGTGTGCTGATCCTCTGTGACAATTCCCCCGAGGCCATGATTCTGCCCACCTCCATCTTTGATTTTCTTCAGGAAACGGGGGACTACTACTTCCCCCCCATCACCGGCTGCTATATTCGCTTGCTGCGCCACGCCATCTTTTGGATCACCCTGTTTCTCACCCCGCTGTGGTATCTGCTCATCAGTCACCCCGAATGGCTCCCGGGATGGATGGCCTTTATTCTTCCCGCTTCAGAGGCAAGGATTCCCATCTTTGCCCAGCTTCTTCTCACCGAATTTGTCATCGACGGGCTGAAGCTGGCCTCCATGAACACCCCCAGTATGCTCACCAATTCCCTCTCGGTGGTGGGCGGTCTGATCTTGGGTGACTTTGCGGTAAACATCGGCTGGCTGATGCCGGAGGTGATTTTGTATATGGCCTTCGTGGCCATCGCAAACTTTACCCAACCCAGCATGGAGCTTGGCTACGCCTTCAAGTTCCTGCGCATGGGCTTGCTGATCCTCACCGCGCTCTTTGACGTGTGGGGCTTTGCGGGCGGTCTTCTCCTGTGCATCATACTGCTGGCCTCCAACAGCACGGTCAACCGCCGACGCTCCTATCTCTATCCCCTGATCCCCTTCAACGGCACCGCCCTCAAGCGGCTGGTCTACCGGGTGACAAAATGAAAAGCAGCCCGCCCCATCGGGGGCGGGCTGTTTTCTCGGTATTCGTTTACGACGGCTCACGCTCAAAGTAATATTTGTTCCGATTGGCGTGAACGCTGTGCACCAGGGCAAGCAGCGCATAGTTGGTCAGCATGGAAGAACCGCCGTAGCTCATGAAGGGGAGCGTGATCCCCACCACCGGCAGCATAGCCAGGCACATGCCGATATTCTCCAGCACCTGGGCCAGCAGAACCCCTGCCACGCCGATACAGATGAAGGAACCCATATCCTTGCGGTGCCGACGGGCAATGTGCAGGGTACGGATGATCATCACCGCATAGATCAAGATCAAAAGAAAGCAGGCGAAGAAGCCGAACATCTCGCCGAAAATGGCAAAAATAAAGTCGGTGTAGGTGCCCTTGGTGGGCATACTCTGATAGGCCACCGCGCCGCTCATGCCTCGGCCGCACAGACCGCCGGAAGCGATAGCCGCCTTGCTGGTCATGGCGTGCATACCCGCCCCCAGGGGATCCAGATCGGGTCGGAAACCGTAGATAATGCGCTCCTGCTGGTGGGTCGCCAGCACAGACCACAGGTAGGGCGCGGCCAATACCGCCGCACCGATCGCCCCGGCAAAATACCCCAGGCTGAGCCCCGCGCCGAAGAGCATAATGGCGGTGAGGGCGATGTACACCAGCGCCACACCCAGGTCCTTCTCCAGCAGGACAAGCACAATGATCAGACCGGCGTGCAGCCCCAGGCCGAGAAGACTCAGCGGGTGATTGATCTTTGCCTTCACCAGATCGAGATGCTTGGCAAAGGTGAGAATAAAACTGAATTTGACCACCTCGGAGGGCTGCAAATTGATGGGGAGGAAGGGAATGACGATGTAGCTTTGGTTGGTCCCCTCGCTTGTCCCCAGGGGGGTCAGCACCAGCACCAGGAGCACAACCGAAAAGGCAAAAATACCCCAAAAGAGCTTATTGACCGCATATTCATAGTCAAGATTGGCGATCATCACCGTGAGCAGCATTCCCAGTGCCGCGGCGGCAAACTGAACAATTACACGCTTCATTCCGCCCGCGTAGGCATCCCGGCAGCCAAACAGCGTGAGCAGACTGAAAGCCGTGGGAATCACCGAGCACAGCAAAAGGATGGGGTCGATCCGCCGGAAGCGATCACGGATCGAATAAGCTGATATTGTCATGCGTCCTCCTTTCTTTCAAATACTTACCACCGAAAAACCGGGGCTGCCGCGTCGGTCAACACAGCACCCCCGGAATCGGTCATTAATATGCCTTGCCCCAGTAAACCAGCTTCTTGGCCGGCTTGCCGCAGCAAACGCAGACGTCACCGATGGGCTCCTCGCCGAAGGGCATACAGCGGGAGGACACATCAGCCTGCTCCTTGAGCTTCAGCTCGCACTCCAGGTCGCCGCACCACATGGCCTTGATGTAGCCCGACTTGCTTGCGGCAATCTCGCACAGCTCCTCCAGGGAGTGTGCTTCCCAGGTACGGTTGGCGCGGTTGGCAGCAGCCTTCTCGTACAGGGCCTTGGTGATATCGGCTAGCACGGCGGGAATGGTCTCAGCCAGCTTGTCCAGGGGGCAGAAGATCTTCTCCCGGTTGTCGCGGCGGACAAGGACGCACTGTCCCTGCTCGATATCGCGGGGACCAAGCTCAAGGCGGAGCGGAACGCCCTTCATCTCATATTCGGCAAACTTCCAGCCGGGGCTGTTATCGCTGTCGTCCATCTTCACGCGGGCATAGGAAGCGATCTCATCGCGAACCTTGGCCGCAGCCTCCACAACGCCTTCCTTGTGCATCTGCACAGGAACGACGACAACCTGAATGGGCGCAACGGCAGGAGGCAGAACCAGGCCGTTATCATCGCCGTGGGTCATGATGATGGCACCGATCATACGGGTGGAAACGCCCCAGGAAGTCTGGTGCGCGTACTTGATCTTGTTGTCCTTATCCAGGTACTTGATATCAAACGCCTTGGCAAAACCGTCACCGAAGTTGTGGGAAGTACCGCCCTGCAGTGCCTTACCGTCATGCATCAGCGCCTCAACGGTATAGGTTGCCTCGGCACCGGCAAACTTCTCCTTGTCGGTCTTGCGGCCCTTGAGCACAGGAATGCCCAGATCGTCCTCAAAGAAGTCGGCATAAACGTTGAGCATCTGCAGCGTGCGTGCCTCGGCCTCCTCGGCAGTGGCGTGCATGGTGTGGCCCTCCAGCCACAGGAACTCGCGGGAACGCAGGAAAGGACGGGTGGTCTTCTCCCAGCGCACCACCGAGCACCACTGGTTGTAGTTCTTGGGCAGGTCACGGTAGGAGCGGATAATATTGGCATAGTGCTCGCAGAAGAGGGTCTCGGAAGTGGGGCGGACGCACATCCGCTCGGTGAGACGCTCGCTGCCGCCGTGGG
>JAFTUB010000096.1 GCA_017466495.1 Clostridia bacterium | reverse complement strand
CAGCTCCGCGGCAGTGGTGTAGTGCGCTTCATCCCAAAGGCCGTGGGGATTGGTGAAGTGCGTGTCGACCAGCCCCAGCTCGGCGGCACAGGCGTTCATCTCGGCGGCAAATGCCTCCACGCTTCCTGAGAGGGCGATGGCGATAGCGGCAGCCGCATCGTTGGCCGACTCCAGCAGCATGGCGTAGAGCAACTCCTCCAGGGTGAGCTTTTCCCCCGGGTAAAGGTAGACCGAGGACCCCTCGATCCCGGCAGCCTCGGGCGATACCTCCAGTGTGCGGTCAAGCTCGGCGGTGCGCAGCGCCACCAGCGCGGTCATGATCTTGGTGGTGCTGGCCATGGCGTGGCGGGTGTCGGCGTTTTTGGCCCACACAATCCGACCGGAGTCGGCATCCATCACCACGGCGCAGGCCGCAGAAACAGAAGGTTCGGCCGCGGCAGGCAGACAGAGCACTGAACCGAACAGGCATAGACAGAGCAGGGCGGCAAGGGCGCCCCGAAGAGATAGTTTCATCACCGTCACTCCCCACATCAAAGGTAATCCATTCTATGCGGGAGCGCGGGGATTCATGCCGATTTATGCCGTGGGCAGATCGTCTCCGTCTTCGGGGTCGTCTGCCTTCTTGCGGAAGACAGCCTTGATCTTGGAGAAGATATCGGGGGAACGCTCGATCAGGCCGCTGATCTGCTCGATGGGGTCATTGGGGACGGGAGTACCTACGTTGATGAGATCCACGTTCCCTTCCTTATTAATAATGAGAAAGCCCACAGGGGAGATGGAAAGGCCGGTGCCGCCGCCTCCGCCGAAATTGTGGTGGAGAGGACGGGAGTTGGGCTGACCGCTGACCTGTGCGGCGTTTTTGTCGTTGTAATCAAGACCGCCCGAGGCAAAGCCCATGGAGATCTTGGAGATGGGGATGATGGTGGTGCCGCTTTCGGTGTTGATGGGGTTGCCGATGACGGTGTTGGCATCCACCATGGTGCGGATATTTTCCAGCGAAGTCTGGATAATTTCACTCAGCTTGTTTGCGGAAGTATCTGCCATGATTATATGTCCTTTCATTGAGAAAATTGAAATCAATTTCAGTCCCAAGCGGGAACTCAGGCGGAGGGGGTGGCGGGCTTGTGCTTGAGGTAACCGAACAGCAGGCGCAGGCCGATGTCAAGCAGATTCCACACCCGCAGGGAGAAGGCGATGCAGATGTCTGCGGTGATCTTCTCACCCACAAAGTCGACTTGCACGTCAATGTCGCTGTCGGGGCGGACGTGCAGATTGGTGCCCCGATCCAGCAGTTCCAGGATGGCGTGGACGGTAGGGCAGACAGCACCCCAAAGGATGGCGGTTTTTGCCGCATCCCCCGTGGCTACCGTGAGGCGCATGCGGGTGAGGTGGATGTGCAGATGATGACCGAAGCGGACGAAAAAGATCTTCAGCAGCTCAAGGATCATCTTCAGCGTTTGATCCAGAGGAGCCTTGGGCTTGTTTTTTGCGGCTGCTTTTTTCTCGGCCTTTTGTTTTGCCTTCAGTTCGGCCTTGCGCTTTTCCTTCGGTGCATTTTTCTTCTTTTTTTCTGCTGCCCTGCGCTCAAGGCGGCGCATTTTCTTCGGGCTGAAGCGGTTGACCTTCACCTTTTGCTCCCGCGCGGGGAGAATGCGGAAGGGGATTCCCAGCACAGTAACGGTGAGGGCAAGCTCCTCGCGGTAGTCGATGGTGACCTTGGCACGCAGAGAGAGAAGGAAGATGAGCAGTCCCACAATGACGGCCAGGGTAATGAGCAGGATCTTGAGAACGAGCATCATATCCTCCTTTCTCACGGATTCGCCTTCGGTAAGTATTGCCCCGGATGGGGAAGTTTAGTCGAGATCGGTGAAGCCCACCGCACCCTCGGGCATATCTTCCTCGGGATCGGGGAGTTCTTCGGCTTCGTCGGCATCGGTCGATGTGACAGCCTCGGCTTCGTTGGCGGTTTCATCTGTCGCCCCCTCAGTTGGCAGAGTCTCTTCAACTCCGTCAGCGGGGACATCGGCGGCGGATTCGTCTTCTGCGGAAGCTTCCTCTGCCTTGTTCTGCTCGCCGCTGACTTCCTCATACTTGGTTGCGCTGGCCAGGGCCAGGGCATCTCCGTCGGGCAGATCGGCCAGGCTCTCCAGACCGAAGACCCGCAGAAAGTCGGGGGTGGTGGCGTAAAGCATAGGTCTGCCGGGGGCATCCAGCCGCCCGCAGGATTCGATGAGATTCCGGTCGATAAGGGAGTTGACGGCATAGGAGCTGTCCACACCGCGGACCGCGTCAATGTAGGACCGGGTAACGGGCTGATTATAGGCGATCACCGCCAGCACCTCAAGGGAGGATGCCGACAGGTTGCCGCCCCGGCGGATACCCAGCGCCTCGCGGATGTAGGGCGCATATTCTTCCTTGGTGCAGAGCTGGCAGCCGTCCTCCATACAAAGGAGGAGAATGCCCCGCTCACTGTCTTCGCCGTTGTAGCTCAAGGCCATGTGCTCGGCCAGGCGGCGTACCTCGGCGGCGGGGATCCCCAATACATCGCTGAGCCGGTCATAGGTCACGGGGTGTCCCGCGGCGAAGAGAATGGCCTCAATGGCCTGGGTGATCTTTCGGATATCGGTAATGGCAACGGATTCATCCATGGTCGGCATTCCTTTCTTGGTCGGGATCAGCGGAGTCGCTGTCGGAATTTTCGGCAGGGCGGTCGTACTCTCCCGCTTCATCCTTCAGAATGGTGGATTCATCGGTGTTGAGCAGGAAACGGGTGCGCAGGTCGTAGATGGGGCGGCTTTCCTCATCCCCGGTGTCGATGAGCAGTCGGCGAACCTTCACCAGCTCAAGAATGCCGAGGAAGGCAGCGATCAGATCTCCCCGGGAAGGGGAGCCCGCCAGCAGCTCTCCAAGGGTAGATGCGCCGTGGGTCTGCATATGGCTGAGAATACCGATGATCTTCACCTCCACCGGAACGATGGGACGGCGGATGAGAGGCGTGAAGTGTTGGGAGATCTCCCGATTGGTGGGCTTGGTCTGCGCCAGCAT
>JAFTUB010000095.1 GCA_017466495.1 Clostridia bacterium | reverse complement strand
GTGGCGCAGAAGGGGCACCAGGTGACGGGCTTCAGGCCCTTGTAGATGAAGCCCTTGTCAAACATGCGGCCGAAGACCTTGACTTCCTGAGCCTCGAAGTGCTTGTCCATGGTGCGGTAGGGGTTCTCCCAATCGCCCACCACGCCAAGACGCTTGAAGCCGGCCATCTGCTTCTGAATGAAGTCCTCGGCAAACTCCTCACAGTGCTTGCGGAACTCGGGAACCGTCATATCCTTGTTCAGCTTCTTCTTGGAGTTTTCGATGGCGCGCTCGATGGGCAGGCCGTGGTTATCCCAGCCGGGAACGTAGGGAACGCGGAAGCCGGCCATGGATTTGTACTTGTTGATGAAATCCTTGAGGATCTTATTCAGCGCGTGCCCCATGTGAATATTGCCGTTGGAGAAAGGAGGGCCGTCATGCAGCACGAAGGCAGGGCAGTCGGCATTTTTCTTGAGCATTTCACGGTAGAGGTCGATCTCTTCCCAGTACTTGAGGGTATCGGGCTCACGGTTGGGAAGGTTGCCGCGCATGGGAAATTCGGTTGCGGGCAGGTTAAGCGTATTGGTATAGTCCTGTGCCATTTGACATGGTCTCCTTTGCGGTAAAGGCATTTCTGCCGAATTTTCGATGTAAAATGTTACTTCAGTTTGGAGCCGATCTCATCCAGCGTGCGGCGGACGGCGGAAAAGCTATGGGTAGGTGTCTTTTCGGCGTCGCTGTCTCGGATCACCTTAATGGCTGACGGCTTAGCCGGACGGTAGACAGCATCCACCCGGGCCGAATCAAGCTCCACCGTGACCGTCTCGGTGGGGATGGAAAACTGGCGGGTGGGGGCTTCCTCGGCTTCGGTCACGGGATCTGCGAAGACTTCTGCTTCCGCAGGTGCGGACTCGGCAGCCGGGATGGCGGGAGTAGCCTGTCGGCGCGGTGACCGGGGAATGGCATGCGGGGGCTGGACTTCAGGCTCCTCCGGCTCAGGTGCAACAACAGCAGCCGCCATGGCAGCGCGGCGAACCGCAGGCCGGGAAACAGAGGGAGCCTCATCAGCGGGGGCAGGATTCACCTCAGTCAGCGCGTCGATTGCCTGCATATGCTCGGCATACAGAGCACGCACCGCTTCGATCAAATCGGATGTTCTGCGGGTGAGCGCGGCATACCGCTTCTCCTCGGCATCACACCGGGCAGTGAGCTTCCCCAGGACCGACTCGGCATCGGCACGCAGACCGTCGGCACGGGCATTGGCCTCTGCCACGCGCTGCTTCTCCTCTGCCAGTCTTGCGTGACTGCCCTCGAGCTCATCCTGCAACCCGCGGTTCTCTTCCCGCAGTGCGGCATTTTCGCTGCGCAGACGGTCAATTTCCGCGGCGGCGGCATCGTTCTGCTGCATCAAAGCATCGTTGGCCTCGGCAAATTCAGCATTGGCCGACTCCAGCTCGGCGCCGTAGGAAATCAACATATTGATGGCTTCGTCAACCTCTCTGGGGCTGTAACCTCGCATGACACAGGTAAACTCCCGTTCAAATTCGGTGATGCTGTTCACAGCGGCACCTGCCTTTCCTTGAATTAAATGTATTTCGCGGCGGACAGTCTCAGCCGTCCCCGCTTGGTTTGTCCGCCGATGGAGCGGATCACAAAGCGGCCGTGGCCGCGCAGAGAAAGCATATCGCCCTCCCGCACTTCGGCGTCGGTTCGCTCTTCAGGGGCAAAATTGAGGTCAACCTCTCCCCCGCGGATCATGGCCTGCGCCTTCTCGCGGCTGAGGTTGATCAGTGCCGCCACCACGCAATCCAGGCGGGGGGAGGCAATGGTATCGCTGATGGGTGCGGTGGCACGGGGCGGCAGCGGGGTGTCAGCCGAGTCCAGGCTGACCTTCACCTTATCGCTGCCGATGCGCTCCAGGGCCGTCAGCAGGTATGCCGCGATCTTCTCGTCACAGAAAAGCACCGCGGCGTAATCGTCAAGCACAACAATGTCCCCCAACACCTCCCGGGTAATCCCCAGCGCCAATACGGAGCCGAGATAATCACGGTGGGTAAGGGTACGGAATCCGCTTCCCGTAATGCGGAGTCGGGTCATGGCGGCATCAAACTCTTCGGCGAAAAAGACGCGCAACGCATCAATCTCAGCCTGCGGGTCATCTCCGGCCTCTCCCACATAATCGGGGACAAAAAAGATCCGTCGCCGTTCAGCATCGGGATATCCTCCCCACACAAAGCGGCGCGTGCTTCCCCGCACACTGCGGGCAAGCATCTGCTCCCGGGGAGTCAAGTAGCGGGTAAAGCAAAGCATCCCCCGCTCCGCCCCGCCGTCGAGCTCGGCAATTCTGGCGCGAAGCAGGATTTCCTCGTTCCGTTCCATTACACAAATATTCCAAGCAGCCCCTGCAGCACCAGCACAAGCAGCATGGCAATGAAGGTGGAAAAGTCCAGGGGAGAATTCTGGAAGAATTCAAAATTCTCCAACACGGCACGGATAGGCATGACCACCGGTTCGGTGATCATATAAAGGAAGCTGACAATAGGGCCGTCCTCGTCAAGGGGAAGCCAGGTACTGATCGCGCGGGCAAAAAGCGCAAAGTACATCACCGTAAGCAGCACATCCACAAAAGAGGCCACTACATACAAAAATTCGGGCAAGGGAATGATCCTTTCCTCTGCAGAAACATCTGCAGGAAACGAAGTTTATATCCGGATCCGACCAAAACAAGAAAAGCCGGCAGCGGCAAGTGGCAATGGCCCAATTCGCGGCTGCCGACTTTGATCGGAGAGCAAGTCAAACAAAGCTACACCCGAAATTCGGGCGTAACCGATGTTTGCCGCCCTGATCCGAAACCGATCAGGTTATAGTTTATCCCGCTTATGCGAGATCGTAGAACTCCTCAGCGGCGGGCTGCTGGGGCTGAGCCTGTGCCTGAGCCTGAGCCTGCTGAGAACGGCGCATCTGATCGCCGCTGATGTCCACATTGTTGGGGGTGATCACATAGGCATTGTTGGCAACCCGCTTGATCTGACCGTCAATAGAATAAGCAACGCCGGTCAGGAAGTCGATAAGACGGCGGGCGTTCTCCATGTCGGTCGCCTCAAGGTTCAGAACAACGGTGCGGTTGTTGAGCAGATGGTCTGCGATCTGAGAGGCATTCTTGAATTCGGTGGGCTTAACCACCTTCAGTTCGATGGCAGAGCCGGACAGAGCCATACCGGCACCGGCGGGTGCGCTGTTCATCGGTGCAGCGGCGGCATTCATCTGCTGACCCATGTCACCGTATGCAGGCTGCTCAGCATAGTACCCCTGGTCGCCGTAACCCTGGTTGTTCTGGGCATAGGCATCCTCAGCCTCGCCGAACACGCTGCCGTAAGCCTCATCGTTGTAGGGATCATACTGATCCGGGGTATTGGTCACCTTGTTTCTGAACTTGTCTAACATTCCCATGAATTATGTTCCTCCGGTTCTATAATATCATTCTTTTGTGAAAAGTATACGCAAAAAGACACGGCACACCGCCGCCCGTCAATTTTCACCGCGGGCCGCGAAGAGTCGTCTTCCGACCCGAACCACGGTGGAACCGCAGGCAATTGCGGCCGAAAAGCTGTCGCTCATCCCCATGGACAAAACGGGCCTATTTATATTATCCAATTTTTTTTGCCAAATGTCAAGCGCCAAAGACGAAGTTTCTGCAAAATATTTCAAAAAATCTTCTTTTTTTTCGCATTTCGGGGCCATTGTCATGAATCCGCGCAGATTTATGTGGGGATAAGCGGAGAGAGCGCGGCAAAAATCCGCCGCATCCTCAGGCAGAATTCCCCCCTTGCTTTCCTCCCGACCGGAGTTGATCTCCACCAGCACGTCCATGGTCAAATCCCGTTTGGCCGCCTGCCGCTCGATCTCAGCGGCCAGGCGCTCGTTATCCAGCGAATGGATCATGCACACCTTGTCGATGATATACTTGACTTTGTTGGTCTGCAAACTGCCGATGAAGTGCACTCGCAGGCTCCGGGGGAGCAGCGGCCAGCGCTCCAGCAGCTGGTTGACCCGGTTTTCCCCGATGTCGGTGAGGCCAAGCTTCTCGTGGGCATAGCAGAGCTGCTCGGGGGTGGCCGACTTGGCTGCGGCCAGCAGAAGGACCTCGTCCTCCCGTCCCGCCGCCGCCCGTGCCGCTTCAATCTCGGCACGCACCTCGGCAAAATTCAGCTCCAGATCGGAAACATTCATGTATCGGTTCCTCCGTAAAATCAGTTCAGCACCTTGCCGTCGTACAGGGACTTTCCTGCGGTAATGATGTGCTCATGGGCAGCGAGGAAAGGGGTTTCGTCCTTTTCTGCCTTCAGGGCAGCATCCACGATGCAGTCCCCATCCCGCTGCAGAAGGATCACAATGCGGCGGAACTCCACCTTGCCGCCGTGCAGAACATAGACACCCGTCACGCCGTCCACGATTCGGACGGCCTCCTCGGGCACCAAAAGTCCGCTTTGGGCCCGCATGGTGATTTCCACATTCTGCACCCGCAGGTAAGAAAAGCCCTCGGGCATGGTGGTGCAGGAAAAGATAAGCACCGCGTCCTCCCGCTCATGTTCGGTCACAATACGGGAGAGAGTCATTTCCAGGGCGGTGTTGTAGTTGTAAGGGAAAGTCAGGCGGTAGAGGCCGCCCTCGTCAAATCGGTCAAGCAAAGCACGCTCTGTGGGTACCGCCACATACCAAGTGTACCCCTCAACCAGCTTACCCACCGCACCTGCGGAGGACTGTCGGGGCTCCGCGTGCTTCAATGCCGCAAAATCATCCAGCGTCATGGTTCCAAGGGCATCGGTATCAAACAGGCTCTCATAGCCGTCCACACCGTAGAAAAAATACCCCGAATGCGTCCCTGTGATCTGCTGTGCACTGCCGCTGAGCCGGGCGGTCAGCGTGTCTTTCTCGGCCTCCAGCGCCGCGATGCGATCGTTGTAATTCTGCACCGCGCCGGTGATAATCTCTCGTTTGTTGAGTTGAACCAACAGGCCGTCCAGCCCGTGCCGGGCATAATCCAGCCGTCCGACCTCCAGGTCATCCCGCAGAGCATAGAGCAAGCTGTCGATTCTGGCATCGGTGGCCGTGGTATCC
Organism: Clostridia bacterium; assembly: GCA_017466495.1. Lineage (GTDB taxonomy): Bacteria > Bacillota > Clostridia > Oscillospirales > CAG-272 > SIG693. Next base: position 1,648 of record JAFTUB010000095.1, on the reverse strand, counting down.
GAGATCACTACACCCTCGCTGATGTTGCTTTCCTCCAGGAGTTTGATCTGTTCGTCAATCTCTTCGGTACGGCGGCGGATGCTTCCGTCATCGGACGCGGCATAGACCCGAGCCAGCACAGCCCCGATGCCCACCCGTTCTCCGTCGGCAACCGCATAATCCACGGTGCCGCCAAAGGAAGAATGGACCACCGTTTCATCCCGGAACAGATACCCCTCCAGGGTGAGGGTATCCTGAGCTGACGTTTCCAGTGCCATTTCGGTGGTGATCTCAGAGGCGAACCCGTTGAAGAGATGGTAGCAGAGATAGAACATCAGAAATACCGTCAGCACCGCCGCGCAGAAATACAAAAAAACGCGCTTGAGATAGTCGGTATCCATGCCCAGTTTCATGCTTATCCCTCCCTTCGGATCATTCGTTTATTTTACCACAATCCTGCGCGCAGATGAAGAGCTCTGCCGCAATGTTTACAATCTCTTCAAAATTCCGCCCCGCGCAGTCGATCCATTCGACATAGTTCTTTGCGCCGAACCAGGTCATCTGCCGCTTGGCGTAGCGATGGGTAGCAATTTTCAGCCGATCCGCCGATGCAGCCAAGGATTCCTCACCCCGCAAATACGGCAGAATCTCCTTGTAGCCGATGGCCTGTCCCGCTGTGGTATCGGGGGCAAGATAGCCCGCATCCAGCAGGTGCGCCGTTTCCTCCGCCAGCCCGTCCTTCAGCATGATATTCACCCGTTCATCAATGCGGGCGTTGAGCTGCTCTCTGGGCCAGCGCAGGCCGATGACACAGGCAGCGTAGGGACACTCCCCCACCACCGATTCGGCATCGAATTCGCTTTTGGTCTTCCCCGAGGAGATACAGATCTCCAGGGCACGAAGCACCCGCTTGGTGTTGTTGGGATGAACAGAGGCCGCAGCAGCGGGATCCAAAGCCGCCAGCTTTGCGTGCATGGCTTCGGGGCCGGACTCTGCCAGCTGTTCGGTCAACTCTGCCCGCAGGGCGGGATCGGGGGGCGGGGCGGCATAAGCTGTGGGCCGCAGAAGGCTGTCCAGATACAGCCCCGTGCCGCCGCAAAGCACGGGCAATTTGCCCCGCGCCGTGATGTCGGCAATGGCAGCCTGCGCCTCCGATACAAAATCGGCCGCCGAGAAGGATGCATCCGGCTCCACCAGATCCAGCAGGTGATGGGGGATCTCTGCCTGTTCGGCGAGAGTGGCCTTAGCGGTGCCGATATCCATCCCGCGGTAGATCTGCATGGAGTCGCAGGAAACGATCTCACCGTCAAACCGCCGAGCCAACGCCAGGGCAAGTCCGCTCTTTCCGCTGGCCGTGGGGCCGACGATACAGAGAATTTTCGGTTTCATATGCATCTCCCCGTCAATGAATGAACATGGCATCCCCGAAGGAGAAGAAGCGATACTTTTCCTCCACCGCCGTGCGGTATGCCTCCAGCATTTTCTCCCGGCTGTAGAAGGCCGAAACCAGCATGAGCAGAGTGCTCTCGGGCAGGTGGAAATTGGTAATCAGCGCATCCACCGCCTTGAAGCGGTATCCGGGGAAAATGAAGATCCCCGTGTCTCCCGACATGGGATGCACGATTCCCGCCTCATCGGTGACACTTTCCAGGGTGCGGCAGGAGGTGGT
>JAFTUB010000008.1 GCA_017466495.1 Clostridia bacterium | reverse complement strand
TCTGAAATTAGCGTAGCAGGATAATACGGTGTAATAATAGAGATGGCTATTTCCATTGACTCGCAGACTTTTGTTACCAATTAAGTTCAAAATAAACTGTCTGTACATACGGCAGCGAGGGTACTCAACTATCTGCTTTAACTCTAATTTGTATTCCATTATTTTTCCTCCAAAACAAAAAAGCAGATATCCATCGCTGAATATCTGCGGCTTGATATAAAAGAACCATGCACTTTTTGGTACATGGTTCTTCTATTTTATTCAGCTTTTTGGTGTAGTAACCGCAAGGCTGAATCTTGTAACATCATGCATCTCCGTGGTTTGTGCACATCTCTGTGCATTTTGGTGTAGTAGTGGTGTAGTGGTGTAGTAACTCACTCACACAACTCGTTATATCTCTTTATTTCTCTCGTTTTCTCGCTTTTTCACGTACTTTTTAGTCCAAGCTCTTCATTGTGGGGAAGAGCAGCACATCGCGGATGGCGGGGGAGTCGGTGAAGAGCATGCACATCCGGTCGATGCCGTAGCCGATACCGCCCGTGGGGGGCATACCCAGCTCAAGGGCGTTGAGGAAGTCCTCATCGGTGTGGTTGGCCTCTTCGTCACCGGCGGCAAACTGCTCCTCCTGTGCGGCGAAGCGCTCCCGCTGGTCGATGGGGTCGTTGAGCTCGGAGTAGGCATTGGCCATCTCCCAGCCGTTCATGAAGAACTCAAAGCGCTCCACATAATCGGGGGCGTCGGGCTTGCGCTTGGTGAGGGGAGAGATCTCCACGGGGTGATCCATGACGAAGGTGGGCTGTACCAGGTGATGCTCCACGAACTCCTCAAAGAAGAGATTGAGGATGTCACCCTTCTTGTGACGCTCCTCGTACTCGATGTGGTGAGCATCGGCAGCGGCGCGGGCCTCCTCCAGGGTCTTGATCTCGTTGAAGTCAACCCCGGAATACTGCTTGACTGCGTCCAGCATGGTGATGCGGGCAAAGGGCTTGCCCAGATCCATCTCAACGCCGTTGTAGGTGATCTTGGTGGTGCCCAGCACCTCCATGGCCACATGACGGTACATCTCCTCGGTGAGGTCCATCATGCCGTGGTAATCGGTGTAGGCCTGATAGAGTTCCATCAGGGTAAACTCAGGGTTGTGGCGGGTGTCCAGACCCTCATTGCGGAAGACGCGGCCGATCTCGAAGACGCGCTCCAGGCCGCCCACGATGAGGCGCTTGAGGTAAAGCTCAAGGGAAATGCGGAGCTTGAAGTCCTCGTCCAGGGCGTTGAAGTGGGTCTCAAAGGGACGGGCAGCAGCACCGCCGGCGTTGGACACCAGCATGGGGGTCTCCACCTCGATAAAGCCCTGGTCTTCCATGTAGCGGCGAATAGTGGAGATGATCTTGGAACGCTTGATGAAGGTATCCTTGGACTCGGGATTGGTGATCAGGTCAACGTAACGCTGACGGTAGCGGGTATCCACATTGGTCAGACCGTGGAACTTCTCGGGCAGGGGCTGAAGGCTCTTGGAGAGCAGGGTCAGCTCGGTGGCATGGAGAGAGATCTCCTCTGTCTTGGTCTTGAAGACGGTACCCTTGATGCCCACGATGTCGCCGATATCCATCTTCTTGAAGCCGGCGTAAGGCTCCTCGCCGATGCTGTCACGGGCAACATAGACCTGCAGCGTGCCGGAAAGATCCTGCACCTGGCAGAAGGAAGCCTTACCCATGATGCGCTTGGCCATGATTCGGCCGGCAACCGATACAGCCTGTCCCTCAAGGGCATCGTAGTTGGCCTTGATGTCGGCGCCGTGGTGGGTCACGTCGTACTTGGTGATCTGAAAAGGATCCGCACCTGCCTCCTGCAGTGCAGTCAGCTTCTGACGGCGGATAATTTCCTGTTCGGAAAGATTGCGTTGGGTGTTCTCCATAATTGTACTCCTTATGCCCGCATGGGGCGAATTTGGTCATAACACGTTATCTTACAGTATAGCACAAATCTACGGGAAAGTCAATATTTTTCGCGGTATCCCCGGGACGGTTGACAGCAGAAGGCAAACATGGTATACTGAAACCATCAAAGAGAAGGGAGAACGGTTATGCGCACGCTCACCGTAACACGCGAAAAGCACTTTGCCGGCTGCCTTGGCACCATCAAATTCTACGTTGAAGATGCCAACGCCCCGGATATCCACATCGATGGCCTGCCCTGCCGCTTGCTGGGCAAGCTGAAAAATGGGGAAACCGCCAGCTGGGCCATCGGCTGCGGAGCCCTGCGCATCTTTGCCCTGGCTGACCGCGCCAGCCAAAGCTACTGTCGGGATCAGTATGCCATCCCCGCAGGGGAAGAAGATCTGACCCTGTGCGGACGCTGTCACTTCAATCCCGCCAACGGAAACGCCTTCCTCTTCGCGGGCAACACCGATAAAACAGCCCTGGAACTGCGCAAAAAGGGCAGCCGCCGGGGATGGCTCGTACTGCTGGCGGCAATTCTCGTGGGCTTTCTGCTGGGGATATTTGTGATCAGCCCTCTGCTTCGCGGCATCACCCCCGACTCCGCCAAGCCCATGACCTTCTCGGCGGCGGGGCTGCAGATCACCCTCACCGAGGAATTCGCCCCGGATCCCACCATGGAAGGATTCACGGTCTGCTATCTCTCTCCCCGAGTGGCGGTCTTTGCGTTGCAGGAGCCTTTTTCCCTGGCCGAGGGTTTCGGGGAACTGACAGCGGCGGAATACGGTGAACTGGTGCGGGAGGCGCTTCCCCATGACACAGAAACCGCGAGCACCGAGGAAGACGGTTTGTTGTATCTGACCTACGAAGCCGATGTGGAAGGGGACCGCTTCTTCTACTTCAACACCCTGCACAAGACCGGCAATGCCTTCTGGCAGGTCTGCTTTGCCATGCCGGTTCAGTTTGCTGACGCACTGCGAGACGAGGTCGTGAGTTGGGCAAAATCGATTCGCTTTGTTGATTGACGCTGTACGCATAAAAAGGATGTCATGCACCTGCATGACATCCTTTTTTCGTTGTCTTATTCCACAATTGCGTTGAAGGTGTCCCACGCATCGGCGGGTGCATCCAGCGCAAGGGCCCGCTCCTCCATGGGTCAGATCCCGTCCCCCCGGCGGTTGATGATCTTCTCTACCACCGCCCCGGCGCTGTGGGGGATCCGCTGTGCGGTCAGCCATGCCTCGGCAGCCGCGCTCATAACCTCACCGTGCACCGCCGCCGCGCCGCCGTGGGCAAAGAGATATGCCGCCGCAAGGCCGACGATCTTATCGGCTACCGCGCAGCCGGCGAAGGCGCGGGCATCCTCCCGCATGGCACGGACGATGGGGGCAATCCCCGAGCCGTCAAAGCAGCGAGGGGTATCACCGGGGCGGACGCTGACGCACACCGCGCCGCACTCCCGCAGGTGCGCGGCGGCGTGGCGAAGTCCCGCTTCCCGGGGATCGGCGGGGATCAGCATCCGCGCCAGTCTGCCGGCTGCACGAATCAGCCCGGCCTCTGCGTTCTGCATGGCCTGCTCCAGGGTGCAGGGGGCATCGAGGATGCTCATCACGCCCCGCACCCCCGCCGCCTCCAGGGCATCCAGGGCGGCATCGTCGCACTTCAGCGACCCGGACAGCACATAAACCGGCACACCTTTGGCCTGTGCCCGACGGGCAATTCCCGCCACCGCCTTGCCGCAGGCCGACTGTCCATCGGTGCGCCCCTCGCCGCTGATGACAAAGGCGCAGTCCTCCAGCTTTTTGTCAAAATCCAGGGTGTCCAGCACCGCATCAATGCCGCTGCAGATCCGCGCAGGGGTGAAGGCGATCAGCCCCAGGGGCAGACCGCCGCCGGCACCGCAGCCCGGCACCGTCATGACAGGCCGTCCCGCCGACTCGTCCACCAGGCAGCCAAAATTCATCATTCCCGCCTCAAGCAGGGCCAATGCCTCGGTATTTGCCCCTTTCTGCGGGCCGTAAACCGCCGTGGCTCCGCGATCCCCGCAAAGAGGATTGGTTACATCGGTGGCCACCGTCACGGTGCATTCGGCCAGGCGGCGATCCAGCCCCGTCACATCAATGGAGGCGATCTTTCCCAGGTTCCCGCCGAAGGGCTGCACGGGCTGTCCGTCCACTCCCAGCAGACGCAGTCCCAAGGCAGCCATCATCCCACTGCCGCCATCGTTGGTGGCGCTCCCGCCAACGGTAATCAGCAAGTGACGGCATCCCCGATCAAGGGCGGCGACGATCATTTCCCCCACCCCGTAGGTGGAGGCAAGGAGGGGGTTTCGTTCATGCTCGGCCAGCTGGGTCAGCCCCGCGGCCTGGGCCATTTCAATCACAGCGGTATCCTGCCCCAGGAGCCCCAGCTGTGCCATAACCGGGCGGCCAAGCGCATCATGCACTGCCACCGCAACGCGGGCATCCGGGGGGCAGAGAGCATCCAGCGTTCCCTCGCCGCCATCGGCGATGGGCAGGGGGATGGGGTTCGCATCGGGCCGGGCGGCGACAATTCCGCGGCAGAGGGCCGCGGCGGCATCGGGAGCGGAAATGCTCCCTTTGAAGGAATCGGGACAAACAAGAATATGTGCCATTGCAGTTTTTCCTTTCGGCAGTTGTAACCGGGCGGTAAAGCACCGCCCGGGGAATTTTCATGAAATCGGCTATATTATAGCAAAAAAAATCCGCGCTGTAAAGAATGATTGCAGTTTTTGCCCCGAAATCTGCGAAAAGTCTTCCTTTATACTTGTCAAATGCTGTTTTATGTGGTATAATAGGTTGGAATAGGATCATCGTTCGGGCAAAGAAAAATACCAAAATATGCTTGACAAAGATGATGCCTTGTGATATAATACTGAAGATTTAGGCATTTTTCAAAGGAAGGAGATTTTCGAATGCGTTATTTGCTTTCCGGCGCACAGGTTTACGGCGAAAACGGCTTCACCCGTCAGGACGTTCTGGTGGACAACGGGCGTATTGTTTCGGTTATGACCCCCGTCTCTTCTGTTCCCGCCGATACCACGCCGATTGACCTTCGTGATCTGTTTCTTTTTCCCGGTTTCGTTGATGTTCATGTGCATCTTCGAGAGCCGGGTTTTTCTTATAAAGAAACCATCGCTACCGGCACTGCGGCAGCGGCTCGGGGTGGGTTCACCTCGGTCTGCTCCATGCCGAACCTTAACCCCGCCCCTGATTAGGCCGAACATCTGGCCGAGCAGACCGCCATCATTCGCCGTGATGCGGCGGTGCACGTTCACCCCTACGGCACCCTGACGGTGGGCCGTGCCGGCGCACAGGTCGCCCCCCTGGCTGAGATGACCGAGGTCGTCGCCTTCTCGGACGACGGATCGGGCGTGCAGGAGGATGCGGTCATGCGGGAGGCCATGGGCACCGCGGCAGGGCTGAACAAAATCGTAGCCGCCCACTGTGAGGTCAACGACCTTCTGCGGGGAGGCTATATCCACGACGGCGAATATGCCGCCACCCACGGTCATCGGGGCATCTGCGCCGAGAGCGAGTGGGGGCAGATCAAGCGTGACCTTGATCTGGTGCGGGAAACGGGAGTCAAGTACCACGTCTGCCACATTTCCTGCGCCGAGAGCGTGGAGCTCATTCGCGCCGCCAAGGCCGAGGGGCTGGATGTGACCTGCGAAACAGGCCCCCACTACCTCACCCTCACCGATGCCGACCTGGAGGAGGACGGCCGCTTCAAAATGAATCCTCCTCTTCGATCCGCCCGCGACCGTGCAGCCCTGATCGAAGGCATCATCGACGGCACGGTGGACATGATCGCCACCGATCACGCCCCACACTCGGCCGAGGAGAAATCCCGCGGGCTCGAGAAAAGTGCCATGGGTGTGGTGGGACTGGAGACCGCTTTCGCCGTCTGCTACACCCACCTGGTCAAAACCGGAATCATTTCTCTCTCCCGGCTCATCGAGCTGATGAGCATCGCCCCCGCCCGCCGCTTCGGCATCGGCGCGGCACTGGAAGCGGGACAGCCCGCCGACCTGTGCGCATTCGCACTGGATGAATCGTTTACCGTCGACCCGAGCAAATTCGCCTCCATGGGAAAAGCCACGCCCTTCGCCGGGCAGAAGCTGTTCGGTGTCTGCAAATATACCATAGTCAACGGAGGTATCGTATGGCAGCAATCTTAAAACCCTATGACCGAAAGATCGTCCTGGAAACCGGCGTCGAGTACTACGGCTACGGCTTCGGCGACCGCGGCGAGCGCATCGCCGAGATCGTCTTCAACAATTCCATGGTGGGCTATCAGGAGATCGTTTCCGACCCCGCCTACACCGGAAAAATGGTGGTCATGACCTATCCCCTCATCGGCAACTACGGTATCGCCGACGATGACTTTGAGACCCGCACCCTTACCGCCGGCGGTCTCATCGTCCGTGAATATAACGACTTCCCCAGCAACTTCCGCTACACCAAGACCCTCTCGGAAATCCTGGAGGAGAGCCACATTCCCGCCATCTCCGGCATCGACACCCGGGCTCTTACCCGCAGCATCCGGGACGGCGGAAGCTACCGTGTCATCATCACCGATGCTGACACCCCGAAGGAAGAGGCCCTGGCCCGCATGGCCGCTGCTCCCACCGAGGGCGATTTGGTCTCCCAGGTCAGCTGCCGCAAGCGCTGGTACTCCCGCACCTCCAACCACCAGTTCAATGTGGTGGCGGTGGACTGCGGCATCAAGCTCAACGTCATCCGCGAGCTCAACGCCCGGGGCTGCAACGTCACCATCGTGCCCTGGAACACCTCTGCCGCCGACGTACTGGGGATGCATCCCGACGGTGTAGTGGTGGCAGGCGGCCCCGGCGCCCCCGCCGATCTGCCCCAGGTGATCGAGCTCATCCGCGAGCTGAAGGGCAAGCTGCCCATCTTCGGTATTGCTCTCGGCTGTCAGCTCATCGCCATGGCCTACGGCGCAGGCGCCACCAAGCTGAAGTTCGGTCACCACGGCGGTTACCCCGTCAAGAACACCGCCACCGGAAAGATCGTCATGTCCTCCCAGAATCACATCTGGGCGGTGGATGAGGAAACCCTCTCCGGCACGCCCCTTACCGTCACCTACCGCAACCTGGCCGACAACACCGTCGCCGGTGTGGCCGTTCCCGCCGACCGGGCACTGGGCGTACAGTTCTGCCCCGAGTCCGCACCCGGCCCCCAGGACAGCGAATATGTCTTTGATGAATTCATTACCCTCATGAAGGAGGCGAGCGCAAATGCCTAAGCGTACCGATCTGCACAAAATTCTCGTCATCGGCTCCGGCCCCATCGTCATCGGACAGGCCGCCGAGTTCGACTACGCAGGCACCCAGGCCTGCCTTGCCCTCAAGGAAGAGGGCTATGAGGTCATCCTGGTCAACTCCAACCCCGCCACCATCAGGACCGACACCACCATTGCCGACCAGGTTTACATGGAGCCTCTGACCCTGGAATATGTGGCCAAGATCCTCCGCTATGAGCGTCCGGACGCCATCGTTCCCGGCATCGGCGGCCAAACCGGTCTGAACCTGGCCATGCAGCTCTCCAAGAAGGGCATTCTCAGCGAGTGCCAGGTCGAGCTGCTCGGCACGAAATTCGAAAGCATCGAATGCGCCGAGGACCGTGAACGCTTCAAGGAACTCTGCAAATCTCTGGGCGAGCCCGTTCCCCCCTCCTACATCACCCATACCATTGAAGAGGGCGTCGCGGCCGCCGAAGAAATCGGCTACCCCGTCGTGCTTCGTCCTGCCTTTACGCTGGGCGGCACCGGCGGCGGCTTTGCCGACAACGAGGAAGAGCTGCGCGATCTGATGAAAAACGGACTTGCGCTCTCGCCGGTTCACCAGGTGCTGGTTGAGAAGAGCATCAAG
>JAFTUB010000094.1 GCA_017466495.1 Clostridia bacterium | reverse complement strand
GCGCATGAACCCCCACGGCATTGAGGTGGCATACGACGGATATGAGATTGAAATATAATGGTATTCGTTAAGACGGTATAACGGCGTTTGGGTGTGAAGCTAAAGCGTTTATCCAATTAGGCAAGTGTGCTACACCGATATCTTTTCGGTCTGACCTGCCAACAAAAGAAAAGCCTTGAAAACATGACGTTTTCAAGGCTTTTCTTGTCCGCTCGCCAATCTCGCGCGGAATGCTGGGAAATCACCCCAAAGCGCCGGCGAATCACCGATACTTCTTATTGATGGAAAACCCGCGGCCGCGCACTTCGCTGACTTTATTGACCACCATGAAGCATTCGGGGTCAATTTCTCGGACCAGGCGCTCAACCTTGATCAACTCCCGGTTGGAGACTACGCTCAAAATCAGCTGGCTTTCTTTGTGCAGATACCCGCCCTCGCTGTTCAGCAGGGTAACACCCCGGTCCACCTGCGTCAAAATGGCATTGCCGATTTCCTCATGCTTTTCGCTGACGATCTTCACCTCGACCCGACTGGTTCCCAGCAAAAGCATTTTGTCCAGAACCACCGTGTAGATGATCACAAGGACAACACCGTACAGCACATTTTCAATCGGCCGGATCAAAACCTGCATCACGATAATGCAAAAATCAAACGCATACAAGCCGACAGAGACCGGGACGCCGAACAGCTTGTTCAGCACCAGCGGCGGGATATCCATTCCACCGGTGGAGGAGCCCGAACGGATCACGATCCCCAGGGCAATTCCAACCCCGATACCGAAAAAGACGGTGCACAGGAGAAGGTCGTCGGTGAGCACCACATCCCCGATGATTCGCTTGCACAGCTCCAGGAAAAAGGGATAGAGGAAAGAGCTGGCCAGGGTAGTCATGGCAAAGCCCTTTCCCAGCACGATCCATCCCACCAGAAGCATGATCACATTGAAGATCAGCACGAATCCCGAGATGGAAATATCCCAAAGGTGATTGATGATCAGCGCAATTCCCGTGGTGCCTCCGGTAACCAGCCCCGAAGGGAGCAAAAACAGCGTCACCGCCAGTGCGTGAAGCAAATTTCCCAGCACAACAAACAGGATGGATTTTATGGTTCGTTTCATGGTTTATAGGGTCCTCCCGAACAAATCAACAAAAAAATCTGCGGCGAGTCCGACAGAAAATCTGACGGCAGAAGCTGCCGCAAGCTGTATCGCAAGAAATCACAAAAACACAAGCTTTTTCCAAATGTATTATACACGTTTTCAGCGTTAATGTCAACAAACGACACGCCGTGACCGCTGAAAAATGGCGTGTTCTGTGGGAATGGCCGAGGAAAATGCACCGGCCGCCATTTGCTCCGCCGTGACCGCAAAACATATTGACAACACACCCAAACCGAAGTATAATTTTATGGGGCGGTGCGGAAAACCGCCAATTTTACAGAAAAAGACGGATAGCATATGAACGGACTTGGTACGATCATTAACGTTGCCGCCATCGTGGCCGGCGGACTTCTCGGGCTGCTTTTCGGCCGCTTTATCGGGGAGAGGCACCGCGATTCCCTGTGCAAGGCCTGCGGGCTTGCAGTAATTTTCATCGGCGCTGCGGGTGCATTGAAAGGGATGTTCTCGGTGGTGGACGGCAAGATCGTCTACGGCGGAGATTTTCTCATCATCGGCTGCCTTTCCCTCGGTACGCTGATGGGTGAGCTGATCAACATTGAGGGCGGCTTCGAGAAATTCGGTGCGTGGCTGAAGCAGAAGACCCACAGCACAAAGGATGGGCAATTTATTGAAGGCTTTGTCAGTGCCTCGTTTACGGTATGTATCGGCGCCATGGCCATTGTGGGCTCCATCAATGACGGCCTGTACGGGGATTATACCGTACTGGCAGCAAAGTCGGTACTCGACTTTATTATCATCATGGTCATGGCGGCTTCGCTGGGGAAAGGAACCATATTCTCGGCCATTCCCGTGGCACTGCTGCAGGGGGGCGTCACTGCCCTCTCGGTGCTGATCAGACCGATTATGACCGAAACGGCACTGCTTTACCTTTCGGTGGTGGGCAATATTCTGATCTTCTGCGTGGGCATCAACCTGGTGTTCGGCAAAAAGATCCGGGTGGCAAACCTGCTGCCGGCCATTATTCTTGCCGTTGCCTGTGCGTTTATTCCCCTGGATTTCATTTGATTTTCGGTTCGACCTGCCGAAAAAGCCATTCCCCTGCAGAAGAAGGGTACCCTATCACCGAAAGGATGTCCACACATGAAATTACAGTTCAACGAAGCAAACCGATCCCAGCCCGATCCCTTTATCTTCGAGGATGACGGCACCTTTTACCTTTATGTCACCGCAGACCCCGGTGTTGAGGCGTATACCGGAGAAAGCCTCACCGGTACGTGGACCTATCGGGGCGTGGTCACCGCTTTTGCCGATGCCCACACCTTCTGGGCGCCCTCGGTCATCCGCCTGGAGGACAGGTATTACATGTATGTGTCCTGCATCACGGCGGCGGGGTTCCAGTTCATGCACGTGGCCTCCGCCGACTCCCCCCTCGGGCCCTTCAAAAATGAAAAATGTCTCTATCCCCGCTTTTCCATTGATTCCCACATGGTCAAGACCGAGGCCGGGCTGTTTCTGTGGTATGCCGAAGACAACACCCGGTGCGAGCTCAAGGGAACGCGGGTCTTTGTGGATCGCTTCGTCGACCCCTACACCCCCGAGCATAACCCCAAGGAAGTGCTTCTCCCCGAGTTT
>JAFTUB010000093.1 GCA_017466495.1 Clostridia bacterium | reverse complement strand
CCCAAACGGTATGAAAGCTCAGCCGATTGAAATTTATTACCGCTTTATCGGCAAAATTGATTGAAAAATGGAAATGAGTGCCTATGAAACACGAAATAGGCACTCATATAGAAGAAATATCTGTAACTATGTGAAGCCGACCAAACCTGCCCCGATATTTCTCTGCTCCCTCTCCTTGCAAAAATTCTCGGGGTGAGCGTGGACGAGCTTCTCTCGGGCAAAACTGAGAATATTCCCGCAGTCAGAATATTGCCGGAAAACGAGAGAAAGGATATCAAGGACATGATGCTCCGCATCGTGGCAACAAGCGCAGGAGGCGATACGGCGCGCATATCTCTTCCGCTTGCCATTATTGAAGTCGCCATCGACAGCGGACTGAATATGGCGCAGGTTTCGGGGAATGAAGCACTCAAAAATATTGATTTGAACAGAATCATGGACATGGTAAGACAGGGCGCCATCGGAAACCTGGTCGAGGTTGAAAGCGCGGACGGCGACACGGTTCAGATATTTGTGGAATAAAACATGAAAATAACCGTCAACACCCGTACCGTGTTCCGTTTTCCCACAGGATTGATCGCCAATGACCTCACCGCAGGAATTATCCGCAGAAAACTGAAAAAAGAAGGCATTATATTGACGAGGAAACAAACTGCACGGTTGATCAAAGGGCTTAAAAAATATAAAAAAACGCATCCCCACTGGAATCTGGTAGAGGTAGACAGCCAAAATGGAGATACAATAAAGGTAAAGCTATAAAACCGCTGTACCAAAGAAAGAGGACGAAGAATTTTCATATTCTTCGTCCTCTTTCGGTTGGCAAACATACTATACGCATCTGCGATAAAGCCTTGCCCTGCCCTCTCCCGGCTCTGTGAAAAGCAATCCTACCGCACAGAACACCTTCAGTGCGGCGTAGGCCCTGCGGGAGTCGATGCGGGTCAGGCGCATGAACTCAGCCCCGGTAAAACACGCAGGCAAATCGGCGGGAAGTAGTGCCTCATATTCTGCGGAACATTCCACCGTCAGCTCATCCAGAAGCGCTACGGGGAACCGCTCATACCGTGTGGAATGATGCTTACGGTCGGCTGAGCGGCCGTTGAGCAAGCGGTAATCCTCCACCTCCAGCATGGGGAAGCGGAAACGCAGCCGCGGATTGGTCAGATGGTCGCAGAGATAGACCAGATCTGCCGCGGCAGTGACGGCATTCTCCTTTTTGGGGGAGCGGCGCGGCGCTGATACACTACCGTCCTCGGGATCGAGCCAGCGAATCCAGCGTTTGGTGTAGACAGGATGCACCACGGTGATCTGATACGGCGTTTCGCTCAGGTAGTAGGCAATCTTTGCTTTGAGGGGATAAAGGCTTGCGGTTTGAATCTCCACAATCTCATTCTCCCGCAGAATGTCGGCAAAGTACCGCCCCACCTTCTGTTCATGGCGGGTTTCATCCGGCTCGTAGCAGTACTTGAGTACCCGATGGAGCTGCTTCTCGGCGTAGGTGTTGATCCCGCCGTCCCGGAGAGACGGCTCGGTCACCGCCTCGCGGCACAGTCGGGAGAAATTCGCGGTATCCGGCATATCAGGTGGCGATCCCCGCAAACTGATTGCGGTAGAGGGTGGCATACTCGCCGCCACGGGAGAGAAGCTCCTCGTGGCTGCCCGACTCGCAGATCACGCCGCCCTTGAGGACAATGATTACGTCGGCATCCCGAATGGTGGAAAGGCGATGGGCAATAATCAGGCTGGTGCGGTTTTCCATCAGGGAAACCATGGCCTGCTGGATCTGCATCTCGGTTCGGGTATCCACCGAAGAGGTTGCCTCGTCCAGGATGAGGATCTTGGGGTCGGCCAGCACGGCGCGGGCAATGGCAAGCAGCTGCCGCTGTCCCTGGCTGAGGTTGCTTCCTGATTCGGCGAGCTGGGTCTCATAGGCGGTGGGAATACGCTCGATGAAGATATCGGCATTGGCAGTATCGGCAGCGGCGCGCATCTCCTCGTCGGTGGCCTCCAGGCGGCCGTACTTAATGTTGGCCCGGATGCTGTCCGAGAAGAGGACAGTGTCCTGAAGCACGATGCCGATGGAACGGCGCAGGTCTGCCTTGGGCACGCTGCGGATATCCACGCCGTCCAGGAGGATCTCGCCTCCGTCGATCTCATAGAAGCGGGTCAGCAGATTGACCACCGTGGTTTTTCCCGAGCCGGTTGCACCGACAATGGCGATTTTCTGTCCCGCTTTCACCGAAAGGTGGAAATCCCGCAGAACGGGCTCGCCCTCCACATAGGAGAAGGCAACATGGCGGAAATCAATATTTCCCTTCAGCTTTTCCACCGCCAGCTCTTCTTTCCCCTCGTCGATCTCGTCGGGAGTATCCAGGATCTCGAAGATACGCTCGGCGCCGGCAATGGCGGTGAGGATCTGGGCATACTGGTTTGCGATTTCGTTGATGGGGCGGGAGAACTTCTTGGAATACTGAAGAATGGACTGGATATTACCCAGGGAAATGTTCACCCAGGCCACAGGACGGATGATAAACAAACCGCCGCAGGTGGCAATGAGCAAATAGTTGAGGTTGCCGATAATGTTCATGCAGGGCCCCATGACACCGCCCCAGATCCGGGCGCGGATGCTGACATGGCGCAGGCGGCGGCTGGCATCTTCAAAGCGCTTCACAGCCTCTTCCTCTCTGCCGTAGGCCATTACCGTTTTGTAGCCGGTGACCATCTCCTCCACCTGGCCGTTCAGCTCACCCAGCAGCTTCTGCTGCGCCACAAAATATTTGCGCATATACTTGGACAGGGTTGTGGAAACAACCATGGTCAGGGGAATGGTGATAAATGCAATGAGTGTCATCACCCAGCTGTAACGGAGCATCATGACCATGGCACCGATAACGGTCAGCACACTGGAAAAGAGCGACGCGACAGACTGGGCAATGGTATTGGACACATTTTCCACATCGTTGGTCATGCGGCTCATGATATCGCCGTGCTTGTGGTTGTCGATATAACCGATGGGCAAGCGGGTAATCTTGGCAAAGAGGTCACTGCGCAGGGTATATACCGTATTCTGCGAAAGCTTCGATGCCAAAAGCCCCTGGAAATAGGTCATCAGGGAGGAGCAGAGGAAGATTCCCGCCATACACCCAAGCAAAGTCCAAAGCTTGGGGAAATCTACCGAAATATGGCCTGTAGCCGTATCCACCGTGATGGTGTCAATGGCGGCGCCCTGCAATGCTGGGCCTGCCAACTCCAGGACGGTCACAAAGAGCATGACCAAAAGAAGGGAAAAGAGAATATTCCGGCTTCCGCCGATGTACTGCAGAAGACGGCGAATGGTCTTCCAGAGGTGCTTGGGCTTCTGCACATTCATTCGTGCGCCCATAGGGCCGCCCGAACCGCGGCCGCCGTTACCCGCCATGGGGCGGTTTTGCTGCTGTCCTTTAGGCTGATTCATGGCCGGCACCTCCTTCCTTCATCTGAGACTGATAGATGTCCCGATAGGTTGCGCTGATCTGCATCAGCTCATCGTGGGGGGCGCAATGAAGAATGCGGCCATCCTTTTCGATAACGGCAATACGGTCTGCTCCCCGCACGCTGGCAATTCGCTGGGCAATCATGATAACGGTGGTGTCCTTCAGCTGCTCACGCAGGGCGGCCTGGAGCTTTGCCTCGGTGGCAAGGTCAAGAGCCGAGGTGCAGTCGTCCAGAATCAGAATCTCGGGACGGCGGACCAGGGCGCGGGCAATGGACATTCTCTGCTTCTGCCCGCCGGAGAGGGATGCACCCTTTTCTGCAATGAAGGTTTCATATTTCTCGCTGAAGCCTTCAATGAAGGATGCAGCCTGGGCCGTTTCGGCGGCGGCGCGAATCTCGTCATCGTCGGCATCTGCCTTGCCCCAACGGATATTATTGGCAATGGTATCCGAGAAAAGCTCGCTCTTCTGCATGACAAAGCTAATCTTCTCCCGCAGGGCGGAGAGATCCCATTCCTTGACGTTAAGGCCGTCCACATAAACTGCGCCTTCGGTGGCATCATAGAAGCGGGGCACCAAATTGACCAGAGAGGTCTTTCCGCAGCCGGTGGCACCGATTACCGCCACCGTCTCTCCCCGATGCACCTGCAGGCTGATATCCGACAAAACGGGAAGTCCCGCTGTACCGGGATAACGGAAAGAAACCCCCGAAAATTCAATACACACATCCCCTGTTGCTGCGGGAACCTCCTTGCCGCTCTCAATGACGGGAGCGCTGTCAAGCACCTCCACAATGCGCTTGCTGGAGGCAGATGCGCGGGAGATGGAATTGAACATCATGCTCACCATCATCACCGAAAAGAGAATCTGGGTCACATAGGTCACAGCAGCCATGATGTCGCCGGGATGGAGCGCCTGGGCATCGGCCTGATAGCCGCCGATAAGGATGATGGCCACTACCGTAAAGTTCATCACCAGCATCAGGATGGGATTCAGAATACTCATGAGCTTCAGCACCCGAAGGTTGGTATCCCGCAGTTCACTGTTGGCCCGGTCAAAGCGGGAATTCTCATAGTCCTCCCGCACATAGGCCTTCACCACGCGCATCCCGCTGACATTTTCCTGCACCACCGAGTTGACCCGGTCCAGCTTTTTCTGCACCAGACCAAAGAGGGGACTGGCTTTGCTGAGGAGGAAGAAAATCACAATCAGCTGGATCGGCAGGGCAATCACCAGGGCAAGGGCAAAGCTGGTATTCATGGACACTGCCATGATGATACCGCCTACGAAGAAAATGGGCGCGCGGACAAACATCCGCAGGATCATGGACACCAGGTCCTGCACCATGCTGATATCGTTGGTAAGGCGGGTCACGAGAGAACCTGTGGTAAAATCATCGGTCTGCTCAAGGGAAAGCCCCATAACGCGGCTGTAAGCATCACAGCGCAGATCATGACCAAAGCTTTGGGAGGCTTTGGTTGCGGTTACGGCGCAGAGGAATCCCGCCGCACCGCCCAGGATCACCAGCCCCAGCATCAGGAGGCCGGTGCGCACAATCAAGCCGACGTCACCCTTCAGCACCCCTTCGTCCACGATACGGCTCATCAGCTTGGGCTGCATCAGATCCACCATCACCTCACCCACCATCAGCAGGGGCGAAAGGATGGCGAGAAACCAATACGGCTTCAAATATTTTGCAAGTTTCATGATTATTTTTCCTGTTCACATTCCAAGGTACTCAGCATATTGTCCCGCATTTTGGTCAACAATTTCAGCAGAACTGCCTGTTCTTCCTCGGTGATTCCTTCCATTAAAATTGCGTCGTTTTCCTTGAGCCGGGCAATGGTCGAGGTATGCAGGGCTTTCCCTCGCTCGGTGAGATAAACCCGAATGGCACGCAGGTCCGCGGTATCGGTCTCACGGCGGACATAGCCGCTCTGCTCCAGCTTTTTCAGCGTTACGCTGACGGTGGGAGGCTTAAGCAAAGTAACCCGCACCAGATCCAGTTGGGTACATCCCTCCATATGGGCAAGATGGCGCAGCAATATGCGGCAGCTGTTCTGGGTCTGCAGCGGCTCGGTGGTGGTACGGCGCATCCGCTCATCAAACAAGCGTGAGATCTCGTTGACCACCATGGGCACCGTGGGACGGCACCGGTGAGATTGGCTGTTTTTCATATTTCCTCCAATGTAATTAGTTTACTAACTAATTATATTGATTTTCTCCTTTCCTGTCAAGGGGGTTTTGGATTTGTTTACAAAATCAAGCGGGTTTGGCAGGAGGGAAAAAAACTGTCACACATGAAAGCACATCTGCCATGGCATAGTAAACTCTGTGCAGGGCGGGCGATAAGCAATGCGCGGTCTGCGCAAGAAAGGATTGAGATTATGCAGCAGAATAAATTCATTCGTTTTATACTTGGCGCGGGGCTTTGCCTCTCGGTCTGCTTTGCACTTCTGCT
>JAFTUB010000092.1 GCA_017466495.1 Clostridia bacterium | reverse complement strand
CCGAGGTGATCTGCGACGGCCGTCATGTCCATCCGGGCATGGTGCGCCTGGCCCATGCCGCCAAAAAGCGGGGCAGATTTGTTCTGGTCACCGATTCCATGGAGGCAACGGGCATGGGGGACGGCGAGTATCGTATTGCCGGTATGCCGGTAACGGTGAAGGACGGCGAGGCCCGCACCCATGACGGTGCTCTGGCCGGCAGTCTGCTTCATTTGATGGATGGGGTACATAACCTTGTCCGCTTTGCGGGAATCACCTTCGGCGAGGCGGTGCTCTGCGCCACCCGTGCACCTGCCGACATGGTGGGCTGCTCCACAGTGGGGGATCTGCTCCCCGGCCGAATGGCGGACTTCCTTGTGCTTGATACCGATGACCCCTGCGCACTGACACCGGGGATCGCCGGAGTTTACCTTGGCGGTCTTCCTCTGCATGAAGCATAAATATTCCCCAACAGAAGGGCGGGATGGGATGCGTAACGATTCGGCCGCTTTGCGCCGACAGCGGCGGCAATGGTATAAAGCCGAGGCCAGGCAGCGGCTTGGACAGGGACAGACGCTGTTCACCTTGATCCTTTCGTCCTTGGTGCTGATCATGCTTACCGTTGCCCTGACCGTGATGGTGGACGGCTTTTTCGCCCTCTTCGACTTTGGGGTGATCAGTGTAGATCCCCCTGCCGAGGATGCCCTGGCGGCTGCACGAATGGCCTTGCTGGTATTCGGCCTGCTGCTTTTGCTGATGCCCCTGTGGTACGGGCTGAGAGGGATCGCGCTCACGGCAGTATGCGGGGAATCCTGCGGTACCGGCCAGCTTTTCTCGGCCTTTGACTCCATCCGTACTCTATTCCGTGTCTGGCGGGCCTCCCTGTGGATCGCATGGCGCATTTTTCTCAGCTTTGGCCTGCTGTTTGCCCTGTGGTGGGGTGTAGGACTGTTGGATTTCCCTCTGCGTCTGATTCTTTTGCCGGGGGCTGTCCTGCTGACCCCCATCCTTTTGCTCCCTCTTGTGGGAACACATCTGCTTTTTTCTATCATGCATCTTCGCCCCTATCTCGGGGTGTTTGCCGCCATCCGTCTCTCCTGCCGCCTTGCCTGGCGCAGTCTGTGGGAAACGCTGACTCTGCGGCTCAGCTTCATCGGCTGGTTTGCCCTGGCCTTTGCCAGTGCCGGCGTGATGCTTGTTTTGTATGTCCTTCCGTATTTTATTTTGGCTGATACCGCCTATGTCCAGTACTTGCTTGCCCGGGCGGCACAGCCGATCACCATATCAACAGAGGAGAAAAACCATGTGCAATAAGCCCTTTTATCTTACCACTGCGATTGCCTATGCGTCGCAGAAGCCCCACTTCGGCAACACCTACGAGGTGATTTTGTCGGATGCCGTTGCCCGCTGGCGCCGTCAGCAGGGCTACGATGTTTTCTTCATGACCGGCACCGACGAGCACGGACAGAAGATCGAGAACTGCGCCAAGGATGCAGGCATCACCCCTCAGCTTTATGTTGACGGTGTGGCCGGCGAGATCCGCCGCATCTGGGATCTGATGGGTGCCAGCTACGATAAGTTCATCCGCACTACCGATGCCGATCACGTGGAGACCGTGCAGAAGGTGTTCCGCCGTTTCCTGGCCCAGGGCGACATTTATAAAGGAAGCTACGAGGGCTGGTACTGCACCCCCTGCGAGTCTTTCTTTACTGACACCCAGGCAGAGGGCGGCAAGTGCCCCGACTGCGGCCGCCCTGTGGAGCGCGCTCACGAGGAAGCCTACTTCTTCAAGATGAGCAAGTACGCAGATTGGCTGCTGGAATATATCGAAGCCAACCCCGGCTTCATCGAGCCCGAGTCTCGCAAGAAGGAAATGGTCAACAATTTCCTCAAGGCCGGCCTGCAGGATCTCTGCCTTTCCCGTACCTCCTTCAAGTGGGGCATCGAGATTACCGAGGATCCTCCCCACATCATTTACGTTTGGCTGGACGCCCTGCTCAACTACATCACGGGCCTGGGCTACGACCCCGATAAGACCTACGAGGAGCAGTCCGAGCACTTCAAGAAGTACTGGCCTGCCGATGTGCATATCATCGGCAAGGATATCCTCCGCTTCCACACCATCTACTGGCCCATCTTCCTTCATGCCCTGGGACTCCCCATGCCCAAGAAGATCTTCGGTCATCCCTGGTTCCTCTTCGGCACCGACAAGATGTCCAAGTCCCGCGGCAATGTGATCTATGCCGATAAGCTGGCCGAGGAGTTCGGCGTGGACTGCGTCCGCTACTACGCCCTCGCTGAGATGCCCTATGCCAATGACGGCTCCATCACCTACGAGAGTGTCATCTCCCGCTTTAACACCGACCTGGTCAATACCCTGGGCAACCTGGTCAAGCGTACCCTGGATATGGGCGCCAAGTACTTTGACAGTACTGTTCAGGCACCCACCGCCAAGGAGCCCCTGGATGACGAGCTGATCGCCGCCGCAGTGAATGCCTGCGCCGTCTCGGCCAAGGCCATGGAGGAGTACCGCGTCGCCGATGCACTCACCGCCATCTTTGAGATGCTCCGCCGCGCCAATAAATATATT
>JAFTUB010000091.1 GCA_017466495.1 Clostridia bacterium | reverse complement strand
CCCTTCGCGGGATGTCGTACGCATGGGATATGCATCCCCGGCATTGGCCGGCGGCACTGCCGCCAAACAACAATTTAACAAAAAATAAAACGCATAAAACTCACCATAGCCTTGCATAATAACCGCGAGGAAGGCGCGATGAGCTACTGTGTACTCACGATGGCTTCCGAAAAACTATAAAAAGGCAGGTATTACCATGTCCGAATCCAATAAGCGCAACTGCGGCGGCTTTGGCTGCGATCATATCAAGGGCGTCTGCTGCGACGTGAAGAACTGCACCTATCACGACGGCGAGACCCATTGCACCGCCAAGGAGATCACCGTAGGTCCCACCTATGCATCTTCCTCCAATGACACCGTCTGCGCTACCTTCAAGCCCAACGAGGAAATGAAGGGCTGATCGTCATTCTCAAACTCCCCCGAGTCTTGGTGATTCGGGGGAGTTTTGTCAAGGAATAAGTATCATACGAATGGGGCAGGGGCCCCATGGGGTGCGACGCGAGCTTACGGTCGCGTGATCTCTGCCCAAGCAGCTATTACGATAGAAGTTTTTGAGGGGTCAAGGGGAACTTTTTTCAAAAAGTTCCCCTTGCGTACTCCTTGCGTACTCCTTACCCCTTACAATAACTCAGAACGGCGGAAGGCATATCCTCGGCCTTGATGACCTTGGAAAAGCGCACCTCGCGGTCGGCCAGGCCGCACAGAGGGTAGGGGATCGCCACGCCCGTTTCCTCGGTCAACTGATCCAAGGCGGACAGGGGATCCTTGGGGAGATTTTCTCCGCCCGACAGAGACGCATACACGTCAGCGGCGAACTTGTAAGGGCTGGCGGTAGAGGCAACCACCATGGGAACGGTCTCCTCGCCCTTGTCGGCGAGATACTGCTCTGCGGCAGACAGCGCCACGGCGGTGTGGGTGTCGGGCAGATAGTTGTAGCTCTTGTAGTAATTCTGAATGGTGGCGGCGGTGGCGCACTCGTCTGCAAAATAACCCGAGAAATTTTCGGAAATGGCAGACTTGACAGCCTGATCCACGGTGTAAGCGCCCGTCTCCTTGAGGGAAGCCATATAAGCGGCGGTGGCATCCTCACCGGCGGTGAAGCAGAGCAGACGCTCCAGGTTGCTGGAAATGAGGATATCCATGGAGGGAGACATGGTCAGATGGAAGGCACGGTTGCGGTCGTAGGTGCCCGTACGCAAAAAGTCGGTCAAAATGTTATTTTTATTAGAGGCGCAAACAAAATGACGGATGGGCAGACCCATGAGCTTGGCGATATAAGCGGCAAAAATGTTGCCGAAATTGCCCGTGGGCACGCAAACGTCCATGACGTCGCCCATCTTGATCACACCCTTGGAGAGCAGATCGCAATACGCGGATACGTAGTAGACGATCTGGGGGGCGAGACGGCCCCAGTTGATGGAGTTGGCAGAGGAAAGCACGTAGCCCTCCTTGTCCAGAGTCTCAGCCATGGTCTTGTCCGAGAAGATGTTCTTGACGCCTGTCTGAGCATCGTCGAAATTGCCGTAAATGGCGGTGACGTTTACGTTGTCGCCCGTCTGGGTGGCCATCTGCAGTTTTTGCACACGGCTGACACCGTCCACAGGATAGAACACCATGATCTTGATGCGGTCAATGTCCTTGTAGCCCTCCAGTGCGGCCTTGCCCGTGTCACCCGAGGTGGCCACCAGAATCAAAGCGTCACGGGTCTCGCCGGTTTTGACCAGAGCGCGGGAGAGCAAACGGGGCATGATCTGAAGTGCCATATCCTTGAAGGCGGCGGTGGGACCGTGCCAAAGCTCAAGACTGTAAATATTGTCATGTACGTGAACGAGGGGAGCCGCGCCGCCGGGGAAGGAAGACTCACAGTAAGCGGCGGTACAGTCGGACAGCAGCTCGTCATAGGTGTAGTCGGTGAGGAATTTGCCGAGGATCTTGGCCGCACGGACAGGATAGGACTCGTTGCACAACACTGTGATCTCGTCGGCTGTCAGAGCGGGGATGGTCTCGGGGATGAACAGACCGCCGTCGGGGGCCAGACCCATTTTGATGACTTCTGCGGCGGTGTACTTCTTGTGACTTGCGTCACGGGTGGATTGATACATCATGGTGTTTTGCTCCTATATGAGAAAATTGGAAATACTTAAATCAAAGATTTTTCATGGCGAACTCGAAGAAATTCTTCCAGAAGATCTTGTCGATCAGCTCGTCGCTGTAGTTGTGCTTGCCGAGAAGCTCCGCGAAATTCGCCAGATGTCCCACGTGGTCAAAGCCTTGGGGCAGATCGGTGCCGTCCCAGTCCGCGCCGAAACCTACGATGCTTTCACCGCCCAAGGACAGATAGTGCTCCAAATGGCGGAGTAGATCGGTCTCGTCGGCGGGGCGCAGGGAAGTGTCGGTCAGATGAGAGGGACACAGGCTGATGCCCACGATACCGCCCAGCTTTTTGATGTGTTCAAAATGACGGTCGCGCAGGTTTCTCGTGTGTCCGTAGACCGCATGAGCATTGGAGTGGGATGCAATAAAAGGTCTGTTGTATTCATAAGCGATGGGAATGAGGTCGTCCACCACTTCCTCCGAGGCGTGGGATACGTCGGGCGTGATCCCCACCTCAAAGCATCTGCGCGCCACGGCGCGGCCGAAATCCGTGAGATGGCCATGGGTGTCGTGAGAGCCGCCAATGCAGGTCTCGCCGCCCCAAAGCAGGGTCATATACTTAACGCCCATCTCGGCGAGAATGTCCACACGCTCGATCTTACCTGCGGTCAGACGGGCATCCTCCACGGCCAGGATGGCGGCGTGCTTGCCCGCCTTGACAGCGGCCTTCAGCTCGGCGCCGCTCGCCACCTGCACCGCGCGATCCGCAATGCGGGAAAGCTCATT
>JAFTUB010000090.1 GCA_017466495.1 Clostridia bacterium | reverse complement strand
CGGGCCGGGGGGCCGTGGCCACAGGTGCGCCCCCCTCAGCGGGGAAGCGAGCCGGCACCCGGGCAGGCCGCCGCACAGCAGGGCGGCTCTGCCCCAGGTCGGATTGCGGTTTATTTTCCATTGGATGTATTTCCTTTCTCACGGAAGACCCAGTCGCGCTGGATCCGGAAGCTGATGAAGAAGAGGACAGTGTCCACGATGGCCTTGATCACCGTGATCCCCAGCGCGCCGCCATCCGAGGATGCATAGGCGTGCAGAAGGCCGTAAGCCACCCAGTCCACAAGGAATGCAGACACCAGCATCTGGGGGATGGCCAGGGTGTAGTAGCGCAGGAGGGTTTTCCCCACGCTGCCGCCGCTGCGGAAGACCACCCGGCGGTTGATGGCGAAGTTGGTCAGAGAAGAGATCAACCGCGCCGCCGCGGTGTAGAGGTAGATCATGAGATTGGTCTGCGCCACCCCGAAAATCAGGGCCAGCAGCCAGAACACACCCAGGTCCACAATGCATCCCGCCGCCGAGCTGAGCATGAACTTGAAGATCAACTTGTAAATTCGCCAGGAATCCACAATGGGACGGAAGTGGGAGGTCTGATTTTCTTCAATATATACGGTGCGGATGGGCACCTCAGTCCACTTGATGTGTCCCCGCTTCAGCTCCAGCAGCATATTGGTCTCGTACTCAAAGCGATCCCCCTCCACCTCCAGCATCTGGGGAAGGTGTTCGGCGGGAATGGCACGCAGGCCGGTTTGGGTGTCGGAGATCTTCATGCCGCAGAAGGCGCGGAAGACAAAGGAGGTAATGCGGTTCCCCGAGCGGGAACGGGCGGGCACATCCGGCCCCGAAAAATCCCGCACGCCGAGGATCACATTCCGGGGAATGGCACAGAGCACCTCCGCGCAGGCCAGCACATCCTCGGGATGGTGCTGATTGTCCCCGTCCACGGTGATGACGCCCACACGCCCCTCGCGGGTGCGAAGAAAATGGGCAAACGCAGTCTTCAGGGCCGCGCCCTTGCCGCGGTTGACCTCGTGGGTGAGGATCTCGATGTTCGGGAACTCCTCGGGGGAGGGAAAATTGGGCAGGTGGGCCTCATCACTGCCGTCGTTGACAATGATGATATCGTCAAAGCCGACGCGGGTCAGCCCCTCCACTACCAGACGGAGCTTTTCGTCGGGATTGAGCGAGGGAAGAACCACAGTAATCCGATTGGCAGCCGACACGGCAATGCCCCCTTTCCGAATTGAAAAATGAGGATAGAAACTCAATTTATATTATAAACCATTCTCCCGCCGAATGCAAGAATAAATTTTGAATTTTGTCGGAATCCGGGGGGAACTTTTTTGCAAAAAAGGTTTCCCCCGCCCCCCTTCCAAAAAACCGTAAAATTGGGCGGGCAGAAAGTTTTTGAGGGGTCCGGGGGAACTTTTTTCAAAAAGTTCCCCCGGCGGGGTCAGGGGCGGAGCCCCGAAAAACAGAAAAAGCACCGGGTATTCCCGATGCTTTTCTATTCTGATTATTTTGCGCCGTAGTAGCCGGCAAGGGCAGAAACATCTGCTTCGGTAAACGCCCCGTTGAAGATGATCACTTCATCGACGCCGGCGGGAAGAGCATCGGAATATTTCCCGGTACCGTCCTGACCGATGTTGAGCACATCAAAGGCGTCAAGGGACACATCCTTCAGCGCGGCGGGAATCTCCACCGTGATCAATTCGCCAAAATCAAACGCGACGCTCACCGTTCCAGCCTCGCGGTCCACCGAAAGGAGAATGTGCATCCAGCCCTGGTTGAAATCATAGGGGAGTTGGTAGTAGGCCTTCATACTGGCCGACCGGGCCTCGCTGCCCATGGAAAACTGCAGGCAGTTGTGCTTGAGCGCAAGGATATATCCGGGATTTTTGCTGCTGTCCCAGTCCATATTGGAGAAAATAGCGGGGTCACCGCTCACCCGTTTGGTCAGCACCCAAAGCGATACCGTAAAACTTGCATTGGCAGGGGCGTAATCGTGAACCGAAATGTAGCCCTCCGCAACCGATGCAGCCTCCCCGTAGACGCCCGGGAGGTACTCCACCCACTTGTGCGCCGAGGTCTTCGTCTGCCCCATGGCATCAGCTTCGCTGCCGTCAAGAGGCAGGTAAGTGCGCACTCTGTCGGCAGAAATAAAATCGGTGAGATACGCGCCGCTGTCGGCAGCAGGTGTGGGCCTGCTTTCCCTATCCCGCAGAGGGGAACCTTCAAATTTTTTCAGCGCCAGCCGGCGGACTGCAGCACCGCCGTCGGCCGTGGTGATCACATAGATCTCGTCCCCCACAACGCTGACATTCTCTGGCTCCTCGCCCATGATGTCCAAATAGATCAGCGACACAAAATTTCCGTCCCAGTCGAAGACGGTGATGACGTTTTCTTCGTAGTATGAAAAGTAGATATACGCATCATCGCTGCTGATTCCCTGGGTCGTGTAGGTGCGGGTGATGGAACTGCCCTGGTGGACTGCGCTGATGGCAGCAAAATTGGCATCAAGAATCTGAAAATTCTGTCCGCCGTTCAACCCCACCACATACTGATCCCGGCTCTCGTTATAGGAAATGCTGTGCACGCCCCTCTCCAGAGTCACGGTGCCCGTGACCTCGAGGGTTTCGGGAGAGATCATGGAAAGAATTCTCCCATCGTAGGCACAATGTACCGCCACAAGCATCCCGGTTTTGGGATTGTAGGTCAGGTCATTGGCGTGGTTGAGGAAAAGCCGATCGCTCACCGCAACCGTTTCCTTCTTTTCCATGTCATATTTCACCAAGCGGACGATGTTGTTCTTCTCTCCGCTGGCCTCATCCTTTTTGACAAAGAACTGATAATGATAGATCCCGTCAGTATATCCCCCCTGCTCGGCGGTACACTCCTCGTCGGGATGGGGAATGTAGGCAATGATCTCCGTTTCGGCCTCAATTCTTTCACTGCTCTTCAGAAGGCCGTGCAGACTCTCATCCACCACGGGTTCGGTTTGCATGTCCTTGGGGGCTTCTGTTTCGCCGGGTGCTGTACCGTCCCCGCCGCATCCCACCAGCGCGGAGACGAGCAGGAGTGCCAAAAGAATTGCTGAGATCATTCTTGTGATGGGTTTCATGTGATTTTCCTCCATTATACGGCTTGATTTCGGAGACGGTGCCGATAATAGTATACATTTACTGTATCTCTCTGTCAACCCTCGCGCAAAAAGTTATAAAAATTTCCCCATAGAGCGGGGATAAAAGTTTTTGAAGGATCCAAGGAAACTTTTTTCAAAAAGTTTCCTTGGCAGGGTCCGGGGCGGAGCCCCGGCAGAGCCCCGCCCCGAAAAACAGAAAAAGCACCGGGTAAACCCGATGCTTTCCTGGAGCTGCTAATCAGAGTCGAACTGATGACCTCATCCTTACCAAGGATGTGCTCTACCAACTGAGCCATAGCAGCGTCAACATCGCATATTATAGCAGATACCGCCCTTTTTGTCAAGGGATTTTTGAAAAATTATTTTCGATTTTTGAAAATCTTTTGCCGAAAACCGCAAATTTAGCCCGTACACCTTGCAATCGACGGCAGAATTTGCTATAATGGTGGCGAAATCCCCGCGGAGGTGCATCCGCGGAAAATCTTGACGAATCGAGGTCTGCTGAAATGAATGCAATTATGTACGGTGCGGGCAACATCGGCCGCGGATTTATCGCCCAGCGATTCTTCCTCTCGGGTTATCACACCACCTTTATCGATGTGAACACCGCTGTGGTGGATGCCATCAACGCCGATCACCGCTACCCCATCTTTGTCACCCGGGGCACCGAGTATGTGGCTGAGTGGGTGGAAAATGTGGATGCCATCAACGGCCGGGACAACGATGCCGTCATCGCCGCCATCGCCTCCGCTGACATCATGGCCACCGCACTGGGTGTGAACGTTCTCCCCTTTGTGGCTCCCCTCCTTGCCCGGGCCATCGAGCGCCGCATGGCAGAAGGTGCCGCGCCCCTCAACATCCTCATCTGCGAGAACCTCATCGGCTCGGATGCTGTGCTCCGCGGCCTGATCCTGCAGCACCTCGCTCCCGAGGCGCAGGACTACATGGAGAAGAACATCGGCCTGGTTTGCGTGTCCGTCGGCCGCATGGTTCCTCCCACCCCCGCCGAGCTGGCGGCACAGAACGCCCTGGCCGTCTGCGTAGAGCCCTACAGCCAGCTGCCCTGCGACCTGGCCGGCTTCCGTCCCGTGGGCGCACCCCTGCCCGAGCTGGATGGGCTGGTTGCCTTCACGCCCTTTACGTATTTCATTCAGCTCAAGCTCTTCATTCATAACATGGGTCACGCCCTGGTGGCTTACTGCGCACATCAGAAGGGCTACAACTACATCTACGAGGCTGCCGCCGATGCCGAGATCAAGTATTTCGTCACCCGCGCCCTCCTTGAGTCGGCTCGCGCCCTGGCCAAGGAGCACGGTGCCCCCATCGACGACACCCTGCAGTTTGTGGAGGATCTGATGGTCCGCTTCGAGAACAAGCTGCTGCAGGACACCGCTGCCCGCGTCGGCCGCGATCCCAAACGCAAGCTGAAGTCCGACGACCGCCTGGTGGGCTCCTTCAAGCTGGTGCGCAAGCACGGCGGTGTTCCCGCCCACATCGCGGTGGGTATCGCTGCCGGCCTGCTCTATGACGAGCCCTCCGACGAGGCCGCTGTGGAGATATCCACCTTCACCCGCGAGAACGGCGTTGCCGCCGCCCTGGCCAAGTACAGCGAGGTCACCGATCCCGCCGACGTGGCCATGATCGAGAAGTTCTGCGATCTCTTCAGGGCGAAGGCTTCCTTTGCCGAGTTCGTGGCGGTTCTGGGCGATCTGAAGCGTGTAGAGCACTGATTTTTGGGGGATGCTGTGCCCGGCGGCGCGGCATCCCTTTGGTTTTTTTGCGGGGCGCTGCCCCTGCGCCCTGCCGGGGGCGCTTTTTGAAAAAAGCGTCCCCGGACCCCCGTAAAAACTTTTCAACAGGCAGGGCCGGGGGGTTCTATGGCTTCACAGGAGGAATTGAGAATGAATACTGTTGCGCTTAACCGACGGAGGTTCGTATGCTGACCTGCGATTACACCCACTGCACCCTCTGTCCCCGGGCCTGCGGTGCCGACCGCACTGCAGGAGAGCGGGGCTTCTGCGGTGCCGGCGCCACGGCGCACATTGCCCGGGCCGGTCTGCACTTCGGAGAAGAACCTCCCATCAGCGGCACCCGAGGCTCGGGGGCGATCTTCTTCTGCGGCTGCACCCTGCGCTGTCCCTTCTGCCAGAATCACCGCATCAGCCGCGCCCCCGACATCGGGCGGACGGTGGATGCCCCGGATCTTGCCGCCCTGATGCTGGACCTCCGGGACCGGGGCGCACACAACATCAATCTGGTGACGGCGACCCACTACCTGCCCACCGTTATCGCCGCCCTGGATCGGGTAAAGGCCGACCTGCATATCCCCGTGGTCTACAACTGCGGGGGCTATGAAGCCGTCGAAACAGTCAACGCCCTGGCCGATTACGTTGACGTTTGGCTCCCCGATCTCAAATACGGCACCCCCGAGGCGGCGGTGCGGCGGGGCGCACCCGCCGACTATCCCTCCCGGGCCCTGGATGCCATCGCCGCCATGGCCGCGCAGACCGGCGCACCCGTCTTCGACAGCGAGGGGATGCTCCGGCGCGGGGTGATGGTGCGGCACCTTGTCCTGCCCGGCGGACGGCACGACTCGGCCGCCGCACTGGCTGCTCTGGCCGAGCGGGTGGATCCCGCCATGATCCGCCTCTCCCTCATGCGCCAGTACACGCCCCCCGCGGCATTTCCCCTGCCGCCACCCCTGAACCGGCGGCTCACTTCCTTTGAGTACAGCACTGCCCTCGCCGCCGCCCAGCCCTTCACCGGCTATATGCAGGACGCCGACTCGGCCGACGAGAGCTTTGTTCCCGTGTGGGATTTGGTGTAAATTGGGGAGGAGCTTTTTGAAAAAAGCTCCTCCCCAAACCCCTCCGCAAAAACTTTCAAAAACGCCCTCGTGTTTGCAAGTTTTCGCGGGGCCTGGGGAGCCTTTTACAAAAGGCTCCCCAGCGGGGCGCGGGGCAGAGCCCCGCCTCAAAACAGCTTAAACTTCTCCACCACCCACCGCGCAGTGCGGTACAGCGGCCCCTCGAAGGTATCGGCGGCTTCCTTGAGGGCGGCGCGGATAGGGATCTGCTGAGGGCAATGGGCCTCGCACTTGCCGCAGCCGATGCAGTTGGAGGCAGCGGTGGAGGTTTGCCGCATGGCGGTGCAGATGGCGTAGTCCACCAGCCCCCACAGCTTGCCCTCGGCGAAACGGCGGTTGTAGGCGGCGAAGGTGCCGGGAATGTCCACATTCCGGGGGCAGGGCATACAGTAGCCGCAGCCGGTACAGCCCACCTTCATGTTGGCGTTGATGGCCGCCGCCACGTCACGGAGCATGGCCTCCTCGGCCTCCCCCAGCTCCCCCACCTCCACGGTGGAGGCCGTTTCGATGTTGTCCTGCACCGTTTCCATGGTGTTCATCCCCGACAGAACGCAGGTCACCTCGGGCTGGTTCCACAACCATCGGAATGCCCACTGGGCGGGGGTATGCTTTATTTTATAATCTGAGAAAATTTTCAGTGCTTCCTCGGGCAGGCGGTTGACCAGCTTTCCGCCACGCAGAGGTTCCATGATAACCACGGGG
>JAFTUB010000089.1 GCA_017466495.1 Clostridia bacterium | reverse complement strand
TCCCGAGAGTGGCTGCTATTACGCCACCCTCCCCGTAGCCGGGTTGATCTACCTGCTCTCCTCTGCAGTATCCCCCGCGCTGTTGGAACCCGCCGCCGATCTGCGTTACACACAAAGTTAATCAAAAAACCGACCTCTGTACCAATCAAACCGGATTGGCACAAAGGGCGGTTCTTGTGTGACAGGTTTTGGGGATTGTCAAGGCCCTTTTTTCAAAAAGGGCCTTGACCGGGGTCCAGGTTATAGGGCGCATATGTGCGCCCTATAACACCGAGTTTGATTTGTCGGCTTCGCCTCCATTTCGGGACAAGCCCGAAACCATCAAACATCGGGGACGGCGCCCCCGCTCCCTTAACCTCTCAGCTTAATGCCCAGCTCACGATCCAGGGCAGCGATAATCTTTGCGGCAGCCTTGTCGCACTCCTCAACGGTGAGGGTGCGGTCAGCGGCGCGAAGGGTGACACGAATGGAAACGCTCTTGTTGCCCTCGCCGATCTGGGGGCCGCGGTAAATGTCGAAGAGTCGGATGTCCTCCACCAGCCTGCCGCCGGCTTTGGCCATGATCTCCTCAATGTGGCCGACCTCCAGTGCTTCTGCGCAGACGAAGGAGAAGTCACGGGTGGATGCGGGGAACTTGGGCAGAGGCTTGTACTCAACCAGCCCGCCGCGGTTTGCGAAGAGAACAGCAAAGTCCAGGGCGGCAATGAGGGTGCCGTTGTCCAGGTCATAGGTGCGGGCAACGGTGGGATGCACCTCGCCGAGAATACCGGCACAGCTGCCGTCAGCGAGCATGATCTTGGCGCAGCGGCCTGGATGGCAGGTGGGATCATCACCGCAGGCCACATCGCGTGCGCCGCGGATGCCCGAGAGATCCAGCAGGTTCTCGCAAACGCCCTTGAGGCGGTAGAAGTCCACGCCGTCGCCGTACATCCCCAGGGTCAGCTGCTTACGTTCGTCGGGGAGCTTGGCGGCATCTTCATCGGGAATATAGACGGTCGCCATCTCGTAGAGGGCAACATTTTCGTTGGCAAAATTCTTGTTGCGGGCCAGCACATCCAGCATGGAGGGCAGGGCAGTGGTACGCATTACCGAGGTGTCCTCACCGAGGGGATTGCTGATGACCACCGAGCGGCGCAGCGGGCTGTCGGCGGGAAGGGCAATGCGGTCATAGAACTTGGGGCTGATGAAGGAGAAGGTCTCGATCTGATACAGACCCATTCCCACCAGAGCGTTGTGCAGCTCCTCGGTGTAAGCCTGCTCGGGGGTGCGGCAGCCCTGGGTGATGCCGGCATTGATGGAGGTGGATTCGATGGTGTTGTAGCCGTAGATACGGATGATCTCCTCAGCGATATCGGCCATGCAGGCCAGGTCTGCGCGGAAGGAGGGCACGGTGATCATGCCACCCTCCACCTTGCAGTCCAGACGGCGAAGAATGTCGGCCATGTAGTCGCCATCCAGCTTGACACCCAGGAAGTAGTTGATCTTCTCGGGCTCAAGGGGAAGGACGGTGGGCTCGGTCTTGCCGGGGTAGAGGTCAATGATGCCGTCTACCACGTCACCTGCACCCAGCAGCTCCACCAGCTCGCAGGCGCGCTGAATAGCGGGCAGGGTGTTCTCGGGATCAAGTCCCTTCTCGAAACGGGCCGAGCTCTCAGTACGCATCCCCTGCTTCTTTGCGGTCACGCGGACAGAACTGCCCATGAAGTTTGCGCTCTCGAAGACAACGGTGGCGGTCTTCTCGGTGATCTCGCTGTTAGCACCGCCCATGACGCCGGCAAGAGCTACTGCCTTGTTGGCATCCGCAATCACCAGCATGGTTTCATCCAGGGTGTGGGGCTGATCGTCCAGGGACATGAACTGCTCGCCGGCCGCAGCGCGGCGGACGCGGATGGCACTGCCATCCAGGCAGGCATAGTCAAATGCGTGCATGGGCTGGCCGTACTCCAGCATGACATAGTTGGTGATGTCCACAATGTTGTTGATGGGGCGGACACCCGATGCGCGCAGACGCATTCTCAGCCACAGGGGGGAGGGCGCGATCTTCACGTTCTTCACCACGCGGGCGGTGTAGCGGGAGCAGAGCTCGGGGGCATCGATGGCCACGGTGATGTGGTTGGTGACGGTGTCGCCATCCTGCACACCCTTTACCGCAGGGGTGGGGATGCGGAGGTCACGGTCAAAGGAAACGGCAGTTTCGCGAGCCAGACCGATGACGGAGAGACAGTCGGGACGGTTGGAGGTAATCTCAAACTCCACCACCGAGTCGGAGAGCATCAGTGCCTCGCGGATGTCCATGCCGATTTTGTCGGCGAAGCTCTCGTCAAGAATCAGAATGCCGTCCTCAATGGCACCGGGCATATCGTGGGTGGTGAGATTCAGCTCACCAATGGAGCAGAGCATACCGTTGGAGGCCACGCCGCGGAGCTTGCCCGCCTTGATGACCACATCTCCCGGCAGCTTGGCAGGAGCCAGCGCCACGGGAACAATCGCACCTTCAAACACATTCTGTGCACCGGTTACGATCTGCACATCCTCGGCACCGCCCACATTGAGCATACAGATCTGCAGATGATCGGAGTTCTCATGGGGCGTGATGGAGGTGATGCGGCCCACCAGAACATTTTCAATGTCCTCGCCCAACACCTCAAAGCCTTCGACCTTGGAACCGGTGTCGGTCATGCGGTCACAGTAGGCCTTGTTTTCAATATCGCTGACATCAACAAAATCCGCCAGCCAGTTGCGTGAAAGATTCATAAATCACATTTTCCTTTCGGACAAATCAATTTTGGTACAACCGAACTCTATACGGTTGTTAGAAAGTTTTTGCGGATTCTCAAGGGGCTTTTTTCAAAAAGCGCCTTGAGCGGGGATCGGGGCAGATCCCCGACAAAGCCCCAAATCTCAGAACTGGCTGAGGAAGCGAACGTCATTCTCGTAGAGATGACGGATATCGTCAATATGATACTTCAGCATCGTGATGCGCTCAATGCCCATACCGAAGGCAAAGCCCGAATACTCCTCAGGATCGATATTGCAGTTGCGCAGGACGTTGGGATGTACCATGCCGGCACCCAGAATCTCGATCCAACCCTCGCCCTTGCAGAGACGGCAGCCCTTTCCGCCGCAGGCGAAGCAGGAAACGTCAACTTCGGCAGAGGGCTCGGTGAAGGGGAAGTGGTGGGGACGGAAGCGGATACGGGTCTGCTCACCGAACATCTGCTTGGCGGCCAGCTCCAACATACCCTTCAAGTCACCCATGGTGATACCGCGGTCCACCACAAGACCCTCAAGCTGATGGAAGAGAGGGGAGTGGGTGGCATCCATGGCATCGGAGCGGTATACACGGCCGGGAGAGATGATGCGGATAGGGGGCCGTTGTTCTTCCATGACGTGCACCTGTACAGGGGAAGTCTGAGAACGCAGCAGAATATTCTCGGTAATGTAGAAGGTATCCTGCGTATCGCGGGCGGGATGGTTCTCGGGGATGTTCAGAGCCTGGAAGTTGTAGTAGTCATACTCCACCTCAGGGCCTTCGGCAATCTGGAATCCCATGCCGATGAAGATCTCCTCCATCTCGTGCTGGATGATGGCCAGAGGATGGCGGCGTCCGCGGGCGGGGGCAACGCCGGGCATGGTAACGTCGATGCGCTCGTCCACCAGCTTCTTCTCCAGTGCGGCAGCGGCGTTCTTCTCGGCCTGCGCGGTGATGGCTGCCTCAATGTCGGCACGGACCTCGTTGGCCAGCTGGCCGATGACGGGACGCTCCTCGGCAGACAGCTTGCCCATGCCGCGCAGAACGGCGGTCAGCTCTCCTTTTTTGCCGAGATATTGGATGCGGATCTGCTCAAGATCGGCGTTGGGCGCAGCCAACTGCTCCATGGCTGTGCTCCGGATGCGCTCAAGGGTTTCTCTCATAGGTATTTCCTTTCTTTATCGCGCAGGGTATGCGCGTCGATGGTGTCAGCCGGGCCGAAGAACAAAAAAGGCCCGCCCCGATTGCAGCAAACTGCCGCAAAACAGGACGAGGCGCAGAAGCGTCCCGCGGTACCACCCGACTTTTGACACATAGTCAACACTTGTTCCGGCCGATAACGGTGCCGTGCCGATACGGACTACAGGGCTGAGACAGCCGTTCCCCCGTACTGCTCCGAAGGGAAGAGCCAACGGCGGCACACAAAGCCCTTTCCAGCCCCGGGCTCTCTCTGGATGTGCATATCCGCTGCGGCAGACTTCATCAATGCATTACCTATATAATATACCACGGATTTTGTTTTTTTGCAAGGGGTTTTGGAGAATTGCGGAAAATTTTTATTCCCGCCGCAGGTCCGCGCGGCTTCTTGACAAATCCCGGGGGAATATGCTATACTACACACAGGCGGCGCTTGCCGCAACTTCCGAGATGGAGGAATCATCATGATCGCTTGCGAAAAGGATATCCGGTTGCTCGATGAGCTTTATGCCGGTCGGGCGCCCTATCACGGAGAGCTCCACGACCACGGTGCAACAGGGGGAACCAGCGACGGAAAACGTCCGCTTTCCCATTGGAAGGGGGCGCTGGAGGCACTGAAGATGGACTTTGCAGCCATCCTCGACCACAAGCAGGTGCGGCATATGTACCTGCCCGAATGGGAGGACGGCCTGTTCATCGGCGGCACCGAGCCGGGGACGGTGATCGATGACAGCGGTGCCGAGGTGAAAAGTATGCACTACAATATGCTTTTTGCCGAGCCGGGGCCCCTGGAGGATCTGCTGGCTGAATTTCCTGAATATGAATTTACCGGCGGGGCAGAAGGACATTTTGTTTATCCCCACTTTACCGTGGAACGTTTCGGTGAGCTGGTGGATGCAGTCAAGGCTAAGGGTGGTTTTTTTGTGTACCCTCACCCCAAGCAGTTGATGGTGTCGGAGAATCCGCTGGACTATTGGTTTCGGGATGAGACCGGGCTTGAGGTGATTTACCGTACCCCGGAGAGAGAGACAACTGCCGCCAACTACCGTCTTTGGACCGATCTTCTAGCGGCGGGCAAGCGGGTCTGGGCCACGGCCGGCGGCGATTGGCATAAATGTGCCCATGATGCCGCGCTGACCACCATTTACGCCGAAGCCTACGAAACGGCGGCGTACTTCCCGCACCTGCGGGCAGGGGATTTTACCTGCGGCGGCGTGGGCATCCAGATGTGCATCGGCGATACCCGCATGGGCGGCGTTTGCGATTTTGCCGGGAAACGCCTGGTTTTGCGGGTGGGGGATTTCCACCGCAGCTTGGGCAACCCCGAGCATCGCTACCGCCTGGATCTTTACGATGACCGGGGCGTGGTGTGCAGTCGGGCCTTCTCCTGTGAGGAGCCCTTCTATTTGGCGATTGACGCCGAACCGGCGGCCTTCTACCGCGCCGAGGTGGTGGATATCAACCGCAATCTGCGGATTGCCCTGGGCAATCCCATTTGGCAGAAGTAAAAGACGAGCCGCGTACTGCGCGGCTCGTCATAAAAACTTTAATTGCGGCACTCGAAATAATGTCGAGTGCCGCGTATTTTTTTGAATGCAAAATGAACCTTTCGATACCGGTACCCGTCTATATAAGTGAAACCGGTTTTCATCACGCATGGACCAAAGGAGGTGAGGATATGGATGAATTTGAAAAATTGTTGGAAGCAGAACGAGTGTCCGTGGAACGTTTTGTGAGATTTCGTTTGAACGCGAAGGCAGACACAGACGATGTTTTACAAGAAGTTTTCCTTGCCGCTTGTCAAAAGTTCCCTCAACTAAAAAACAAGGGATCTTTTAAGGCGTGGATTATCAGCATTGCGAGAAATAAATGTAATGACTACTTTCGTAAGAAAGCAGCGCAGTATGAAATCCCGATTGATGAAATAACAGAGGGCGAATTGTCAGACGGCAGACATGGTGTTTCCATAGTTGCCGCAGTAAGAGAAACTTTGAATTTACTTGGTGATAACGACAAGCAAATCTTGTACCTTTATTTTTGGAAAGAGCTTTCGCAAGCTGAAATTGCCAAACAACTGGACATTCCTGTTGGAACCGTAAAAAGCAGACTTCATACGGCAAAACAAAATTTCAAAACCCAATATCCATATAACGCCGAAGTATCGAAAGGAGAAAGTACTATGAAAAAGTTGCCCGAATTTATTCCCGAATATAAGATTGAATCAAGTACCCAAGTCCCTTTCTCTGTACAATGGGAAGAACTTATGGGATGGTTCTTGATCCCCAAGCTTGGCGAAAGATTGTCTTGGGGAATGTATGATATTCCGTCCCGCAAATGCAGCCATGTTTATGATATGCAAGTTACATGCAAAGCTAAGGTCCACGGTATTGAGGGCGTGGAGCTTACTGCAAGAGAAGCTTCTTACTCAGATAAGAATGAGGTGATCAACCGTACTTTTGTAGCACAGCTTACAGATACGCATTGTCGTTACCTTGCAACACTCCGAAACGACGGAGACGTTCGCAATTATATTACTTTCCTTGACGGCGAGGAGTTCATGCCGAACTGGGGATTCGGAGAAGATAATTGCGGAAACGAAACGAACCTGTATGTTAAAGGTGATATTCAGAGAAGTGGAAACTCTGTTACAAGCGCAAACAAAGATTTCCTCCTTGATATTGTTGGCAGATATACCGTTACCATTGGAGGCAAAAGTTATGACACCGTTTGCGTAATGGATATTGAAACCTATAACTGCGGTGTTGTTTCCGAGCAGTTCTTGGACAAGGCTGGAAAGACGATCCTGTGGCGCAGATACAATCGTGATGATTGGGAGATTGACCGGTATAAGAAGCCTTGGAGC
Source organism: Clostridia bacterium (assembly GCA_017466495.1). Taxonomy (GTDB): domain Bacteria; phylum Bacillota; class Clostridia; order Oscillospirales; family CAG-272; genus SIG693. The sequence goes on along the minus strand of JAFTUB010000089.1, from coordinate 143 downwards.
GAAAAGTTACCCGAAAATGACAGGCTTATCGTAAATGGCAAAACCTACGTTCATTGGTACGATTGCTTAACAGATTATATTCTCTAAATCACGAAATCTTCTGTTTATTTATGGTGCACTTCTATACAGGGGCAATCTCTATA
>JAFTUB010000088.1 GCA_017466495.1 Clostridia bacterium | reverse complement strand
GTTTCCGGGATTGAGGTTGGCGTTGGTTTGAAGGAGGGTCATGCGCTTGGTGAGCACACCGGTGTCATCGTAAATTTTCACATTTCGGTCGATAGCGGAGATAATGCCATTGGTCACCGTCCCCGCAAGGTCCAGGCCCCAGGGAGTGCCGATGGCCACCACTGTCTCACCCACCAAAAGGGAGGCAGAATCTCCCATGGTCACGGCGGGATAGGCTTTTCCATCCACTTTCAGCACCGCCAGGTCGGTGAGCTCGTCGCCCCCCACCAGCTCAGCGCTATGCTCACCGCCGTCGTAGTCGATCACCATGATGGACACCGCATCGTCCACCACGTGGTAGTTGGTGGCAATATAGCCGTCTTCGCGGATGAAAAAACCGGTTCCCACACTGACACCGCCTCGGGTCATGACCTTGACGCCAACCACCGAGGGCTGGACTGCGGCAGCAATCTCGGGGATGGTCAATATCCCGCTTTCGCTGTCATACTCCCGCACATAAACCACCCGTTCTTCCACGGGCGCGGTCTCCCGGGGCTGCTCAGTCGACTGATTCCCGGGGGCAGGAATACGATCCTCCACCGCATCGGGATAGGTCACCAGCACTGCGGCCAGGGCACCGAAGCTGAGCAAAAAAGCCAGCGTCATGACAATGGCAAAGGTCAGCGCACCTCTGCGGCGGCGGGGACGCACGCCGGCATCGTAAGCCGATTGCTGACCGTAATTCCAACAGAAAACAGGGGGTGCAGAAGGCCGCTCCTCCCGCTCGGGCGTTTTCTCCTCGGAACGGGGATCAAATTCATCCTGCATAGGGTTACTTCCTTTCCTGGGTTATACCGTACGGGGCTCCTTGAGGGGCGCGTAGGTCGGTTCAAGGGTGAAGTGGAAGGCGCAGTTCTCGCCGTACTCGCTCTCCACCCAAATTTCCTCGTGATGGGAGGCGATGATGGTCTTGGCGATGAACAGCCCCAGACCAACGCCTGTTTTGTCCAGACCGCGGCTCTTGTCGCTTTTGTAGAAGCGCTCGAACACATTGGGCAGATCTTCGGGGGCAATCCCCTGCCCTTCGTTGAACACCGTGACGTGGACCTTCTTTTTCTTCTCATTCAGCGAGAGGGAAACCCGATATTTCCCGCCCTCCCGGGAGAACTTGACTGCATTGTCGCAGATGTTGTACAGAATCTGATAGATGGCATCGTGGTCGGCCAGCACGAACATTTTATCCTCGTCACACAGAAATTCCACATCCAGACGCTTGGCCTCCAGCTTTTGCTCAAAAGAAATGATGATCTGCCGTGCCATCTCGCAGATATCAAAGGGTGTCATATTGAATTTCCGATCCCCTGCCTGCATCCGGGAGATGTCCAGCAAAGATGCCACCAGGCGGGCCAGCCGTTTCACCTCGGCAGAGATCACGCCAAGGTAATATTCATGCTTTTCCGGGGGAATCGCCCCGGCCAGCATACTGTCGATGAAGCCCGAAATGGTGGTCATGGGGGTACGCAGGTCATGGGAAACATTGGCCATGAAGGAATTACGCATTCCCTCAAGTCCCGACAGGGAGTCTGCCATGTGGTTGAAGGCAATGGCCAGCTCTGCCACCTCGTCCCTTCCGGAGACAGGAACGCGGACATCGAACTTCCCTGCCGCAAAGCTTTTCGCCGCACGGCTCATGGCCTTCAGGGGGCCGATAATGCGGTCACTGATGAAATACACCGCGATCAGCGCGGCCAGCATAACCCAAAGGCTGGCCATGATGACGGTTTTGACCATCACTTCAATCAGCGGATTAAGGGTCGTGGAGGAGGAGCAGACAAAAACCGTCCCCACCACCGTAAAGTCATCAAGGAAGATCGGGGAAGCATGCACCAGGTAGGGCGCATCGAACAGGCCGTCCAGGGTGTCCTGCTGACGTACCTCTACGCCGTTGTTGATCTCATCCATCACGGGCTTAGGGATGGATCTCCCGGTATAAGCACCGCTCCCGGTTCCGCCTGTCATGATAATCTTACCGCTGTTGTCGGTAACCAGGAGGAAAATATCCTCGGCTGAACCGGCCACCACATCCAGCATCGGGTGAATCCGCTCGCCGTAGATCATGGACAGAGAGGGCAAGTCCACCAGCTCGTAGGCATTCAGCTGGCTCTCCAGATATTCCACCGCCGATTGCGAGGCGCGGGAAATCATATCATCCTTGAGCTGCCCGGAATAGGTATTGACCACCGAAGCGATAATCGTGATCATCATAGCAAAGCTGACAATGATAATCAGCATAAACGCGGTGATATATTTGGTAAAGACGCTCTTGAACATTTACACCGCTCCTTCGGGTTTGTTTTGCTGCGCCAGAACTCGGGCGGGATCTTCGGTCAGGACAGGAGCTCGAACTTGTAGCCCACGCCCCAAACCGTCTTGAGCACCCACTTGTCCGACACGCCCTCCAGCTTCTCGCGCAGACGCTTAACGTGCACGTCAACGGTGCGGGAGTCGCCCAGGTAGTCGAAGCCCCAAACCTTGTCCAACAGCTGGTCGCGGGTGAAAACGCGGTTGGAATTGGCCGCCAGGAAATAGAGCAGCTCCAGCTCCTTGGGGGGAATATCCACCGACTTACCCTTAAGCTTCAGCTCATACTTCTGCAGGCTGATCTCGATATTCTCGAACTTGATGACCTCGTCATCGTTCTGATTGCCCTGTGCGCTGTAGCGGCGGAGCACCGCCTTGACGCGGGCGGAAAGCTCCTTGAGGTCGAAGGGCTTCACCACGAAGTCATCGGCCCCCAGCTCAAGACCCAGCACCTTGTCAAACACCTCGCCCTTGGCGGTGATCATGATCACGGGCTTGCTCGACATTTCACGGATCTCACGGCAGACCTGCCAGCCGTCCTTCTTGGGCAGCATGATGTCCAGCAGAACCAGGTCGGGCTCGTACAGCTTAAAATAGCTGATGCCTTCCATGCCGTCATTGGCGGTTTTCACCTCATAGCCCTCATTTTCAAAATAGAGCTTGAGCAAATCACAGATATTGGCGTCATCGTCGACAACCAGAATTTTGGTATCCAGCATTGCTTGGACCTCCTTTTATGTGGTTTGTTAAATTGTTAACTTTGTTAGATTTTTATCCAAGTTCATTATATCAGTTTTTCCCGGAAATTGGTGAACGATTCATGAACCTGCGGAAAATTCTTACAGAAAATTCCCATCCATGGTAATTATACCATATTTGCGGCGATTTACAAGATATGACGGTGAAAAATCAGAAAAGTTTCATGAATTCATCACAAAAGAAAAGCTTTGCCAAAGCGAACTTCTCTTAAGGATGTTAAAGTCTGCCTTGTAGGGACCGGCGTCCTCGACGGTCCACTAAGATATCTTTGCAAAGATTAACCCCGACAGATTTTTTAACGGTCTGTCGGGGTATATTTATTTGGTTTGATAGATACTACGCTTTATTCCAAACGATGTTCTCTTTGTACTGCGAAGCAATCGCCATACATTCTTCAACGCTATCATGCAGCGTATCGCTTACCACTTCATAATTATCATCGCAACAGAATAAATAATATTTATCATCTTGGGCGTATTTGCAAATCGCAAGGTAACGATAATGATCGGCAAGTTCTCCGTTCGGAAAAAGGCTACAACCATAATTCTCTTGCGAGGTATAGTACAGAACATTTGCCCCCTCCAGCTTGATTGGGAACATAGAACAATCTCCTTTTTACCGCCAGTTTCACCTTTGTATTGCAGCATTGCAAATAACGTGGGCATCGGGTAAAGCATATCCTTGTTACCTTCTTTATTCGAAGGAGCCAAAGCAGAGCTTTTCTTGATTTATTCCGGGTGTCCCTCGTCGGTGTCCGAGGCCAGGGTGATTCCCTCCTCGCCGGTCACGGGGAGCGAGAGGATATCGGTTCCCTTCCACTGCAGGAACACCGCCTTGGCATGGTTTTTCACCATTTCCCGGGTGATGGGACTCCAGTTGGGATCACAGTACCGATCGTGTCCGTTTCTGGGATTGATCAGCGGGCAGGGCCAGAAGACGATGGGGGCCGCGATGGTATCGTAGACCTCTTTGGTGCCGCCCCAGAAGCCGTGGTGGGCAACCTGCACGATGTCGCTGCGCAGAAGCTCACCGAACCGCTCCACTAAGATTCCGTTGGTGGTGGAATCGGCGTCGCCCAGGAACATATAGGTCTGTCCCGCCGTGGTCAGGCGGAAGATCAGGGAGGTTGCGTTGAAATTATCGGGGAAGAAGGGGTGCTTGAAATCGTCCAGGGTGAAGAGCATATCCACCGACAGACCGGGGAAATCAAACCGCTGTCCCGTGTGGGCGCGAATAACCTGCGGACGGGGAGACAGCTTCTCCAGCGCCGTCTCAACGCTGCCCACGAGATTCTTGCACCAGCCACGATGACCGCTGCCCAGCTGCATGAGATACCCCGGGAAATTGCAGATCACCCGGCGAATATCCAGCTGATCGGCAAACAGATCCGCCAGCCGCACAAACACACGGATATGGTCATGGTGGGCGTGGGTGAGGAACCAGGCAGAGATCACGATCTTCCCTTCCCCATTCATCTCCCGCAGGCGGTTGAAGAAGCAGATGGGCAGCTCATCCGGATCATACATCCCGCCGTCGATGACCACAAATGTGCCGTCATGGAGGCGGTAAATATAGCCCATGCCGCAGTCATGGCAATCGTAGAGATGGTCGCCGAACAGGCAAAGCTTTGGCTCCACCGACTCCGGTGTGCCGTCGCAAATCGGTTCGAGGGGCGGCAGAACCACCTCATCCCGAGGTTCCACCACAACCCGCAGAACGCCGTCAGAGGAGGCATAGGTCACGTTCAGCACGGCGGTATCGTTGTAATAGCAGGCATAGAGCAGCTTGCCCATCTCGCCCGCATTGTGGCAGGTAAAGCCCGCCGACTCCAGGTTGGACAGATATGCGCCGTACTCGCCCTTGCCCGATCTTTCGTGGTAGAGCACATAGGCGTTTCCGCCGGCACCGTAGTAGGCGTAATACCCCGGAGGCGTGGGGATACCGTCTATCACCCACTTTTTCTTTTCTTCGGGCATATACACCGTCTCCATCTGTGCCGCAATCATGGCATGGCGAGCTCGGGTGGCATCCCGGTGCGCCTCCTCACGGTATCGCTTGGCCTCGTCCCGCAGTTGGCGCATTTCCTCCAGCAGTTCGGCAGATCCGTCGCGGATATTATCTTCCATTGTTCCGTCCATCCTTTCGGCAGCATTACTTCGTTCATTATACCCGCGTTTTTTTCGTTTGTCAACCGTTTGCCATCAAAAAAAGAACTTGGAACCTCCCCCGCTGTTCCTCCCCGATCCCCTGACGCATCGACTGGTCAAGCAGCATATCGCGCCAAAGCACGGGAAGCGGCATAAGAGAAGATTGAGCACGTTTTTTCGGAAACATCTCCAAACGGGAAAATTCTTCAAAATTTTTCCGTGAACCGCTTGAGAAAACAGGGATTGTATGGTATAATTACTATGTATGAATGTGTCCTTTGCAGGTATGCATGGGAATGCGGCATCGGCATCAGCCGACCGAAGCGTTCTCAGACTCTGTCAATCAATGTTTTTAAGGAGAACCGGATCAACATGAAACTCGGTATCGTAGGTCTGCCCAACGTGGGCAAGAGTACCCTTTTCAACGCCATCACCAATGCAGGTGCCGAATCGGCCAACTACCCCTTCTGCACCATTGAGCCCAATGTGGGCATTGTCACCGTCCCCGATGCGCGGCTGGACGTGCTGGCCCAAATGTACAACCCCGAAAAATACACCCCCGCCATCATTGAATTTGTGGACATCGCGGGCCTGGTCCGCGGTGCCTCCAAGGGTGAGGGCCTGGGCAACAAGTTTCTCTCCCACATCCGTGAGGTGGATGCCATTGTGCACGTGATCCGCTGCTTTGTGGACGACAACATCATCCACGTGGACGGCAAGGTGGATCCCCTGCGCGATCTGGAGACCATCAACCTGGAGCTGATCTTCTCCGACCTGGAGCTGATCGAGCGCCGCATCGACCGCACCCGCAAGGCCATGAAGGGGGACAAGTCCCTGGCCGAAGAGCTGGCTCTGCTGGAGCGGGTACAGGCTGCCCTGGAAGAAGGCAAATCCGCCCGCGCCCTGGAATACACCCCCGAAGAACTTACCCTGCTCTCCGAGACTCCCCTGCTCTCTCTCAAACCCATCATTTATGTGGCCAATGTCAGCGAGGACGAGGCCGGCACCGAGCCGGTGGACAACCCTCTCTACATGGCCCTCAAGGCCCATGCCGAGGAGGAAAAGGCAGGCATCCTTCCCATCTGCGCTTCTCTCGAGGCGGAGATCGCCGAGCTGGATGCTGAGGAAAAGGCTGTGTTCCTCGAGGATTTGGGCATCGCCGAATCGGGCCTTGACCGTCTCATCAAGGCCAGCTATTCCCTGCTGGGACTGATCAGTTACCTCACCGCAGGCCCCAAGGAGGTTCGCGCCTGGACCATCACCCGGGGAACCAAGGCTCCCCAGGCCGCCGGTAAGATCCACTCTGACTTCGAGCGTGGCTTCATCCGCGCCGAGATTGTCGCTTACGATGACCTTATCGCCTGCGGCAGCATGAACGCCGCCAAGGAGAAGGGGCTTGTCCGCAGCGAGGGCAAGGAGTACGTCATCGCCGACGGCGACGTGGTGCTCTTCCGCTTCAATGTGTAAGATAGCTATTATCGCATCGATACTGGGTATACCCGGAGGCGGAGATAAAAAGTTTCTGTTATTTGTTTAAGATTCAGCGACAACGTTTTTATTTTCGCAGAGCTTTTCGCCCTTCCGGGCGACCGAAGGGCGGGAACCATCTCATGCGCCGAAGTTTCCCGCCCTCCGGACTCCCACCTTCCTTGGCTGGCTATCGCCCAAATATAAAAACAGCCCCGAAACATACGTTTCGGGGCTGTTTTTTTGGAGGCAAGGCTATATCAGCCAAGGAGATGGGGGCGGCGGGGGAAGGAACTTCGGCGTCTGAGATGGTCC
>JAFTUB010000087.1 GCA_017466495.1 Clostridia bacterium | reverse complement strand
CTTCGGCACCGAGGCTACCAGCCTTGCCCTGGCCGAGGCCATGAGCCTGTCCCGCCCCATTGTGGCTACCACCTACGGCGGAAATCCCTATATGGTGGAGGACGGGGTGAACGGCTATCTGGTTCCCATCAAGGATTCGCCTGCCTTGGCCGAGGCCATTCTGCGGGTGCGCCGCGATCCGGCGGGATATGCCGCCCTCTGCCACGGTGCCTATACCCGCTATACCGAGCGGTTTACTGCCGCCGCCATGACGCGGCAGATGGAAGCACTTTACACCCGGGCTTATCACGAAAGAAAAAAATAATTCTGCGCATGAAAGGAGATAACCATGGCTTCTTCTGAGATTCGGCACTATACCCTTGACCTGCGCGGTGTGCAGAGCGTGGCAGATATCCACACCGCCGCCCGCAAGGCCTTCGATTTTCCCGATTATTACGGCTGCAACTGGGACGCCATGTGGGACTGCCTCTATGACCTGGGCCGAGGCCAAAAGGAGATAGATATCCTTGGTTACCGGGAAGCGGCCGCCGCACTGGGCACCGACATTGTACCTTTCCTGATTTTGTTGGGTGAGTTCCGTCAGCGCCGCGGGGCGAGGTATTGCTACCGATAAAAAGAGAAGAGACGACACATGGGTGTCGTCTCTTCTCTTTTAGGGAGCTTTATGCTTCTCCTGCCAGCTTTTTAAACAGGTGAGCGAAGATGACATCTCTCTTGAGATAACGCACATAAATGAAGGGGTGCCGCGCAGTGTCATTGGCAAAATAACAGTCGTCCGTGAGCACAGGGGTGGGAAGAATCACGGTTTCCAAGGCTTCCGGTACCGTGAGCAGGGCAATGGCCGACACATCCCAGATCACCTTGGACCATGCGTAGGGTTTGCTGGTGTAGGCCGCTACGATCTTCACCAGATAGTCGCAGAGCTCATTTTTGCCGCCAAGATAGTACTGCAGTTCGGGAACACTGGTGGCGAGGAAGTTGCAGACACCGTTGCAGGGGATGAGGGCAAGGGGAACCTTAGAATCAAAGACCACCTGCGCAGCGGCAACATCCTGTCTGAGGTTGAACTCACGGGTGTTGGGCCAGTGCAGAGCATGACCGCCCAGCCAGATTACCGTCATCTTGGAGCAGATCTCGGGGCATTTGATGATGGCAGATGCCACGTTGGTGATGGCACCGATGGCAACGACATAGATGGGTTCCTCGGCGGCGAGGACGGTGTTGATGATGTTGTCAGCAGCCTCAGATTCCACGGGCGTCTTTTTGTCGGTGAGGAATGCGGTAGATCCGCGGTAGACGGGGATCTTCGCTGCAGGATCGGTGAGGTGCATGATATTGAAAATCTCACGGTAGCTCTTCTCCATGCCGTCACCGGGATCGGTGGAGCGGCTGTTGAGGAAGGGGGCGGCGTTGATGGAAAGAATTTCGACAGTCTCGGGACAGCGCATGGCATAGGCGATGGTGAACTGGTCGTCGATCTCGTTGTAAGCATCGGTGTCGAGAATGATTTTTTTCGGCTTGGCCGATTTGATTTGATCAAGAATTTTCTGCATAAGGCACCTCCGGATAATATTGCTTTTATCATACCGCAATTTACGCAAAAAGTCAAGGCGTGGGAGATAATTCGGAAATTTTTTCTTTTATGTGAGAAAAAGGGCGGGGAAGTGTGTTATACTGTATGAAACGACGCGTTATTTCACTCCGGAAAGGAAGAGAACATGGACAAGCGCTTTGAGGAACTGGTGCGGGCGCACCGTGTGGGGCTGGTGGGCTATCTCTGCCGCTATGTGGATGTGTCCACCGCGGAGGAGCTGGCGGCTGATGCCTTTGTTGCCCTTTGGCGGCGAATGCCCGATCTACTGGATGACAATCTGCGGGCTTACCTCTATGCCGCAGGGCGCAACGGCGCACGCAATTATCTGCGCAGGCAGAGGAAGATTCTTCCCCTGGAAGAGATGCCCCGGGAGATGCCCGCCGCCGATCCCGAGCTGGATGCGGCACTGATCCGGGACGAGGAACGCCGGGCTGTCCATGCCGCTCTGGGGCAGATTGCCCCTGACTACCGCGGGGTTCTGCATCTGCTCTATTTCTGCGACCTTTCCCCCGCTGAGGTGGGGCGCGTGCTGGGCAAAAGCCCGAAGCAGGTGGCCAATCTGACCTACCGCGCCAAAGCGGCCCTGCGGCGGGTGCTTGCCGAAATGGGAATAGAGCCGCCTCACACTACATCAGAAGAAAGAGAGAAACATAAAGATGAGAACTGAAGAAGAATTCATGGCTTTGGTAGAAGAAAAGTTGGCCGTCCGTCCTGCACAACGGCCGGGTGGGATGCGCGTGGTGATCATTGCCGCCACCCTTGCCCTGCTTGCTGCCGCCGCCTTCGGTACGGCGGTGCTCCTTGACCGTAAGGATGAGCCGATTCCCCACGAAACGGTGGGCGGAGACGTTGTCTCCATTAGCTTACAGCCGGAGCTGATCCCCGGCGTGGGCTCTGCTGCTGCCCCCGTTGTCCCCTTCCCCGGCTACGCAGCCACCGCACCATCCACCGAAAAGCATTATTCGGTTGACACAGTGGTAGGCGGCCGTGAGGATGCCCCTTGGCCTGAAACGTTCTTTGAGGGGCCACACATCGTTTTCCCCGTTCCCGGGGAGATCACCTGGGGCGGGCGCACCTACGTCCGTTGGAGCAACTGGCAGGGGAAGCCCCTTGACCCCGCTGTTTCGGTGCG
>JAFTUB010000086.1 GCA_017466495.1 Clostridia bacterium | reverse complement strand
CTGCGGTGCTTCTTAATAAAATCAAGATGAAGGTGTCCGTATTTGCCGATTTCATAGTTGGTCTGCTCAGAGATTTCAAGCATCGGGTAGTATTGTTCGCCGCGAAGCTCGTATTTGATGCCGTTTTTAGTAATGTGCTTTTCCATAATCATATTCCTTTCGTTATCTGTTTTTATAGGCAAGGCACGATTAGAATATGTTTTGAATGCCGTAAAGCTAAGTATTTTGAGTAGTTTCGTTATGAACACTCGCACCACCGGCAGTGTCGGCTCCCAATTGGGGGTACCGGCACTGCTTTTTTCATCCACGATGGCGAGATTCGGCACCGATACGCACAGGAAAAAACAACCGAATGCCAATGGTAAGCGTTCGGTTGAGTTTTTCTGCAGATATTCAATTCAGTCGTTTTTTCTTCCCCCGCGTCGCCTCATAACTCACTCCGACGAGAAACGCGAGCAGATTCTCCTCCACATCGGGCAGCAGCACCGAGATCCAATGCACCTTGTTCATGTGATACGCCGGATACACACCGTCCGCCGCGCCGAAGGAACCGAACATCTCCACCGGCAGATTCAGATTGACCACATCGATGACTTCATCGCTGTCAAAGCCAAATTTTCGGCGGGAGACACGCATCATCACCGCGTACCATTTACGGTTATTTGTATGGCGGAACACGGCTGTTTCGAAATCCTCATCAAAGGGATAATCCGCGGCAGTACCGTATGTATCAAGACAGTGTGCAAGAAAGTCTTGTCTGGTCATGGCCACTCAAAACTCCACTGTCTCGGCAGGTTTCCCGAAGGCGCAGAAGGTCGCCGTGGCATTCTTCATATAGAACACCTGAGTGTTACCGTCGTTCTCGTCATACATCCCCCGCAGATTGGGATACGCATCCAGCATCGCCTTTTTTGCCTCCACGCGATCATCCTCCACCAGTTCACAGGCAACGCGTACCCATGCGCCGTCCAAAAACGCGCAGAGCTCAGCCTTGGGATTGGCAGCCAGCTGGTGACTGGTAGGCTTGATCTTGCCGGTCTGGATGTAGAGCTTACCCTCGAATTCGTTCACCGTGCCGAAGGGGCGCACGCGGGGCTGGTCGCTCTCCACGGTTGCCAGGTAATACACCCCTGCTTTTTTCAGAAAATCATATACACGTTTCATTTTCGCTCTCCTCAAATATACAAATAATTTTCCTTGCGTCCGCTGAGCCGCGGCGCAAATTTTTCGCTCATCATCTCCATAAAGCCGGCATCAAAATCCCGCGCGTGCTTCGGGCAGCGATCAACGCAGCGCATACAACCGATGCAGATATCCTTATCGGTCCTGCGGGGATCACTTTGGTTGATCGCCCCCACGGGACAGCCCTCCGCACAAATGCCGCACGCCGTACAAAGTGTGTTCGCCTCGGGCTTGAATGGCCCACCTTTGGATACTTCCCTGTAGGCACCGTGGCTGCCCGGAAGATCCAAATCTCCGAACACGCCGGCCTGCAGTTTTGTCTTGATCCGATCGGCAAATTCCATTAGCTGTCCGGCATCCTCGCCATCCGGTCTGCCGGCAGCAAACTGACGAAAGATGGAATGCTCCGCAACCGCCGCAACGGCTGCGGCACAGACAAATCCGCAATCTTCCAGCGCATCCTGAAGCTCAGTCAGGGTGTCCTCCCATGCCCGGTTGCCGTAGACGCAGTTCAGTACGGCCTTCGCGCCGTTGCCGTGAATTTGCCGGATTCGCCAGATGGCGATTTCGGGCACACGGCCGCTGTATGACGGCACCGAAACGAGGCATACAGCTTCGTCTGTCAGCGAAATCTCGTGGATATCGCGGCACAAGTCAATATCCCGATGCTCACCGCAAAGGCGATTGGCAAGGATAGCCGCGACTCGCCCCGTCCCGCCGGTGGGGCTGAAATAGATGTTGTAATACATGGGACTCTCCTTTATGTATGCTAGTCACAAAGCCATAACCAACGTTCCGAGGCCGATCAGTACACATCCGATCAGCGATTTTGTCGTAAACTGCTCATGCAGGAACACAAACGCCAACACCAGCGTGATGACAACGCTCAGCTTATCAATGGGAACAACCTTGGATGCCTCGCCAAGCTGGAGTGCCTTATAATAGCACAGCCAGGAAGCCCCGGTTGCCAGCCCGGACAAGATCAAAAACAGCCAGCTTCGCTTGCCGATATCGGCAATTCCACCCTGAGCATTGGTGAGAAACACCATGCCCCATGCCATCACAACCACAACCACAGTCCGGATTGCAGTGGCGAGATGCGAATTGACACCTTCTATGCCGACTTTGGCCAGGATAGAGGTAAGTGCCGCAAAGATTGCAGACAGCAGTGCGAAAACAAACCACATATCATATTCCCTCCTGAAATTTTGACGGCTTACTTTCTCGCCGCCACGATGGGCTGATAGAATCCCGTCTCCTCCGGGAACAGCCACTCCATCTCACGGCATCCACAGGCGCGAAACAGTGCCGTCAGCTCGTCCCGCCGGGTGGCCCGGTATTCACATTTGTTCACTTCCAGCGTATGCTCATCGTCGATGATGTACTGGGTCAGCCGACAGCAGTCGCCGCTCCATGTCCTGGTCTGAAAGGACACGCGCCGCCCCAACTCGGTTTCGTGGATATACGGCGGCTTGTCCCGAAGCAATGCGTCATAATCCCGGATGCTGCCCACGAAGATCCCGTTTTCCCTGATCCGCCCCACAATGCTCGCCACAGCTTTGCCCGGATCTTCGCCGGTCAGCATATGGGGCAGCGCGTTGTCCTGGCGATCACGATGTCAAACTGCTCCGAAAAAACCTCCGACAACGTGCAGAAATCCGCACGGGCAAAGCGAATGCTGACGTTGGCATCCGCGGCTCTTCTTTTCGTCTCGGAAAGCTCCGCGGCGCTGATATCGGATGCGGTTACATCACAGCCGATGGCGGCAAGGCTGTCATAAAATTTTTGTGTGATGTTCATATTGGCCGCTCCCGGGTAAGCGAAGTTTTTTTCTCATGTTCAGCAAGCTGAAAGGCAGGTGTCATGCTGTGTTCCAACTGTATACCGGTATAGCGTCTGTTGAGGTGATCTGCTTCCCGCTCATCCCGAACGGCGTAATAATCCTCAAATAACCAGTCTTTCTTCGCGGAAAATGGATGCAAATGATATGCCTGCACCAGATACAGTGCACCGCACACACGACAGCGTACCAATCGACGAACGCCGTTTTTGCCATCATCCCATCGGTACAGAAACCAACCGATACTGCCGTCGGGATTTTTCGGCATGGGGTCGTAATTCCTGATCACGTCAAAATGATCTTTTTGGCAGCAATTCATTTGGCAAACCGCTCCTTCATAAACGAAATTCTCGCCGCCAATGCCGCCTGCGTGGTTTTTGCATTCTGCACAATGTCAAATCCGTGCATCGTGCCGCGGGTTTCGTTCAGAGTAACCGCAATTCCGGCTGCGCGAAGCTTCCCGGCATAGAGAATGCCGTCATCGTGCAGGCAGTCGAACTCCGCCGTTTCGATGTAGGCAGGGGGCAATCCCGCAAAGTCCTCGGCTTCCACAGGGGAATACCAGATGTAATCGGGACGGCTTCGATCTGCCCCTGTCATAGAACCGATGCGATGGGACAGAGAGGAGTTCCACATGGGCGTATCGGTATATGTTCGGCAGGATTCGCTGTTGTTGCGGGCATCCAGATAGGGATACGGCAGCATCTGAAAGGCGAACTTCACGGGGTGATTGCGGTCCCGCGCCATCATACAGACCCCCACCGCAAGGGTGGATCCCGCGCTGTCGCCGCCGATGCCCATGCGTGCGGTATCAATTCCAAGCGATGCCGCATGGTCATAGGTCCAGCACATCACAGCGTAGCAATCCTCGAAGAACACAGGATGCCGATGGGCAGGAGCGAGGCGGTAGTTAACAAACACGACCTTGCAGCCCACTTCCCCGGCGTAGCGCATGGCATTTTTGTAGTGATACCCCGCCGCAGGCAGCACAAAGCCGCCGCCGTGGAGATAAATCAGGCAAGGTGCGTTTTCCCCCACAGACCTCGGCGACATTACAAAGCATTCGATCATCTCACCGTCGAAGCTCGCGATCTCGCGTCGAATCACAGAAAGGGATTTATCCCGGTATATGCATTTCGGCGTTTTCATATTCGGCACGGCCATGGCAAGGAATTTCTCGCTGATGGGGGGCGTAAAATGCGAAAACGGAAAAAATTCGCGGCTGATTTTATATTTTGGCATGGTTAGCTCCTGTAATGGCAATGAAAGAAACGGGGCAACGCACGTTTGTTGTAACTATTATACCACGGATTCTCCTCGATGGCAAGCATCGCGCATTTGCGGGCGGCGTATTTCTTTATTTGAAAAACACTTTTCAAAAAGAAAAAACATCAGTCGTTATGACTGATGTTTTTTCTTGCTCGGGACACGTTTTTTACAGTTGCGGAGAACCTTACTCTCCCCTTTTCTGTTTTCAGTTTGAGAGAGGCAGACTCTTCTGCTTCCTTACCGATTCCCCCAAGCCGCTCCCATATGCCTATCCCTGATAAGCATAACGGACAAACTCAATTATGTTTCTTCTTCAGCTTAAAGGCTGCTGCAGCGAATGCAGCGGCAAGGGAAAGCGCACCAACGGAAAGTACGCCAACGAATTTGAAGAAATGGTCTCCGGTTGCAGGGCTTTCCGGTACCGGGTCGTCGCTAAATTCTTCAACATAAGTATTGGTGATGACAAAACCGGATGCGGCATCGCCTTCAATCGCAGGAATGTAGGATTCCACTTCTCTTTCCGCGACAGTATAGTGAATTACATTGCCCTCGCCGTCAACAAGCGGCAGACCGGTAAATGCAGCCATCCAGTTATTCGCCGCACTAAGCGTCAGTGTTGTATCGGTGCTGACACCGTTAACGACCAGCTCCACCACAACGTGGTCCGGACGTGCACCCATGGCGTCATCAAAGTCATCCCAGATCTTGCCTACGGAGATATCAATATCAGTGGTTTCATCCGTGGGGATATTGATTACGTTGAAGCCCTGGTAAATGGCTCTGTAGCCGGGTACAGCCTCTTCGGTGATGCGATAGGCGATTTTGGAACCGTTTTCGTAGACATCCAGATTCTCAAATGCCCACGCCCATTCGTTCGCTGCGGTTACAACCTTGGATGCAACAAGCGCATCGTTAGCCAAAAGATTGATGGTGATGCTTTCCGGACGCTTGCCGGACTGATTGTTGTCATCGTTCCAGATTTTGCGGCCGGAAATATCAATCTTTTCCGGCTCATGGCGGTTGGTGATGACAAATCCGCGGGCAACGTCACCTGCAATCGATACGGAATACCCCGCAGGTACCACTTCTTCTACCGTGTAGTTGACCTTGGCTCCGTTCAGGTAGACGTCAAGATCAGAAATGGTCGCGCTCCAACCGTTTGCCGCGGAAAGCTCCACGATGATACCGGTATCCCGGCCGTCAGCTAACAAGCGGACAAAAACATGATCAGGGCGGTAGCCGTCTCTGTTGTTGTCATCAT
The DNA here is from genome assembly GCA_017466495.1 of Clostridia bacterium. Classification (GTDB taxonomy): domain Bacteria; phylum Bacillota; class Clostridia; order Oscillospirales; family CAG-272; genus SIG693. Next base: position 13,146 of record JAFTUB010000086.1, on the reverse strand, counting down.
CCCACGCCTTGAGCAGACTGATCGAGGTCTTCTGGGGAATATATGTGTTGGTAACAACGAAACCTGCATTTGCATTTCCGGCAATTTCGCTGCGGTATCCTTCCACAGAAACCTCACTGATCGTGTAGACGATATCTTCACCGTTTTGCTTTGCTTTAAGATCAGCAAAGGAAGCCTTCCAATTGTTGGAGCTACCGAGCACTGCACGCATCCCGGTATCGACGCCATTTGCATAGAGAATTACAGTAACCGATTCAGGGCGCATACCGCGGCGGTTATTATCGTCATTCCAAAATTTCTCAACGGAGACGCTCACCCGGTCGGGCTGACGGGTATTCTCAACATTGAATCCATCGACTCTAGCAGTGTATCCTTCTACTGCTTCTTCTGCAATCGTGTACGCGATTTTTACGCCGCCGTCACGGTATACGGGAAGCTCAGTAAATCTCCATGCCCAACCGTCCGCCTCGGTTACCGTAACCGTCTTGATCACGTTACCGTCTGCCAGCAGGTGAATGGTAATGCTCTCCGGACGCACGCCGTCACGGTTGTTGTCGTCATTCCAGGTCTTGGATCCCTTGATCTCAACCTGTTCGGGTTCATGGGTGTTGATGAGATTGAAGCCATCCACGGCGGCAGTATAGCCTGCAACCGGTTCTTCGCTGACGGTGTACTCGATTGCTTCACCGTCTTTGTACATCGGCAGTTCGGCGAATTTCCACGCCCAACCGTCTGCCTCGGTTACGACCTTGGTCTGTACAATTTTGCCGTTTGCCAGCAGGTTAACCGTGATGCTTTCCGGACGGATATTGTCGCGGTTATTATCGTCATTCCAGGTCTTCTGACCGGCAACTTCTGCATATTCGGGCACATACTTGTTGATTACGTTGAAGCCATCAACTTTGGTTTCATAAAAATCCACTGCATCTTCGCTGATGGAGTACATAATCATTTGGCCGTTCCTAAGAGCCGGCAGATTTTCGAAGCTCCACGACCAATTGTCTGCCGCGGTAACCTTCTTCGACTGAACGACAGTGCCGTTTGCCATCAAATGAACGGTAATGTTTTCGGGGCGCATACCGGCAGCATTATTTTCATCGTCCCAAATCTTTTGACCGGAAATGGAGGTATATTCGGGAACATTCACCACAGAAACGGTGCAGACCCCACCAACATCGGATGCCGTTACGTATTCGGGAAGAGAACAAATCTCAACTTTCCCTTCATTGGTCACTACGAATTCAATATCTTCGAGCAGCGGCATAAAGCCCGCAGGAGCAACCGTTTCGCGAAGCGCGTATCTTCCGGGAACCATACCGGTCAGTCCCAGAACACCATTGCTGTTTACCGAATGGGTATTTACATACATATATTCGGTTCCGCCCATGACGTACAGAGCGAACTCAGCTCCGGAAAGGGCATTGCCCCAGTTATCCTGTTTCAAAAGGATAATATCTGCCTTGGGGGTTTTCGGGACATTCGGTGCGTCTCACTTCATCAGCTCGTCGGTCATGCGGAGAATTTTGGGAGCGATCTTTTCTCTCTCTTTTCGAATGATGCGATTATAGACCGGATAAGCAATACAAACCAGCACAATTCCGAGAATTCCCACAAGAATTCCAATCAGCATTGCCATCTCCCCCTGCAGACCGATAACATCACCGATCTCGGTCATGGCAAGGCTCATCCCCATCCCCATAATCAAAGCCCCGATAATACCGAACACAAGGGAAACTGTGACTGCTTTTTGTGTCACACTGGCATCCAAACGGCGAAGCTGCGCCATTTTATCCTCTGTCTGCACCTTGGCAGAATACTTTTGACGAATAGCTTTGATTTCTTCCTGCTCCTTTGCGGAATAGGTATAGTTGAATGTTTCTTTGTTTTCCATTGGACTACTCCTTTGCTGCACCGAGCAGCTTGATCTTTTTTGTTCCCTGCACGATCATGTAAATTGCCATTGCGATAATCAAAAGGGATATTGATCCCCCGGACACGCCAAGCAGAATGCGTCGCCCCGTCAAGCTCATGGTTTCTCCCCCGAATGTCGTCAGCATGGTGGACTCCAGGGTCAGCATGGACACACAGGCCGCTGCCAAGCTAATGGCTTTGGAAGCGGAATAAACCGGGCTTTGGTATTTGCGGTACCGGATGACATTAACGATCGCCTTCGTCAGCGAACCGAAGGTATACGCCGCCATCGCAATGGTGGTAATTTCATGGTGATGGAAAGTTCTGTTCCAGTACACCATGAAAAAAATCATCAAGGTAAGGACCAGATTCATGATCAGAAATACGATGCCGCAGGTCCGATATTTGCGAAGCTCGTGAAACATCTGCTCTCCGGGCTGATGCCTTCGGGTATACCGCACCAGCGAGAACCGCATCACCGCAAGAGAAATATAGTAGCAGGCGAGGGAACAAAACCAGAAGGATTGATGCCAAAGGCCCATCCCCAGCTGCAGTATGGCGTAGGCGGTATTCCAGACTATGGTGCCGTACAGGGAAACATTCACACGAAGTCTTGTGTCATCCTGCCAAATCCTCGCGTATTTGTTCTCTTGCTTAACGGTCTTGAAAAAACGAATCAGATCCGGAATCCTAAAGCACCAAACCGTCAACGTATAGGCTGCAAGCACATACGAGGTGATTGCCCACACTGATTCCGTGCCTCGGAACACCATGGAATACGTGAGAAAAACCGCGGCGGTGGGAATCAGAATGATCATGATGGCCATATGCGGAAAGAGCAATGCTTTTCCAAGCGTTTTCAAGTTCATATCAAGCCCTCTTTATTTTCACGGTGAAGGCAGTGCCTTTACCGACAGCACTTTCCACACTGATCTCACCCTGCATAATATCCATCACCCTCTTCACTAAGGCCAACCCCAATCCGTTGCCCTGCACCGAATGGGAGGTGTCCCCTTGGTAGAATTTTTCAAAAATATGCGCCCCTACCTCCGGTGTCATACCGCATCCGGTATCAGTTACCTTCACAATGGCATAATTTTCGACCGCGGTAAGCGAAACCGAAACCGTCCCACCGGGCGGTGTAAACTTAAAGGCGTTGGAAAAGAGATTGGTCCACACATGACTCAGCAGTTCCGCATCCGCCCGCACCTGAATATTTTCGGCAATATCGGTATCGATTTCGATTTCTGCCTTTTCCCACACGTGTTCATACGCCAGCAGGCAGACGCATAGTTGCTCACTCAGATCGAATTCCGAGACCTCGGGATAGATCTGCTGATTTTCGAGACGGTTAAGCTTCAAAATATTGGTCATCATATCCGCCATACGGCGAGAGCCATCGGTCACACCCTTCGCGTATTCGATCCGATCCGACTCAGAAAGTCCGGGAGTCTGCAGAAGGGTTCCGTAGTTCTGCATCACAGCGAGGGGAGTCTTCATTTCATGGGAGACATTGGCGATAAAGTCGGTGCGCAGGGTTTCCACGCTGCCCAATTCTTCCGCCATCTTATTGAAGCATTCAATGACACGGTTGAAGGTTTCATCGGTTCCGAAGCGGCTCTGCGGCTTAACACGAACCGAAAAATCTCCTCGAATGATCTTCTCCGCCGCATCGGTGATACATTTCACAGGGCGCTCCACCGTAAGCTTTCTGCGAACGGAATCCACCACCGTGAAAATCAGGCTCAGAAGTGCCACATTCCAGAAGGTGATCTTTGCCGCAGCGGTGATATCCGCTTCGGTAAGGGTAATGGCGAGGCTGGTTTCCAGGATGGAAACAAACAGCATGGTACAGCAAGTAATCACAAATGCAACAAGCAAAAAGAAAATAAAATAATGGTTGAGCCACTTCAGGACCACCCTTATTCTGCCATGTACCTTCACTTGATCACCGCCTTGTAGCCAAGCCCATGCACGGTCTTGATCTCGAAATCATCACAGTCGGCAAGCTTAGAGCGGAGCTTTGTCATATACACATCCACGGCCCGAGGAGCGGTTTCGGTGTCAGCATCCCAAAATTCGTCCATCAGCTGCGTTCGGGTAAACGTCTTCCGCGGATAACTGAGCAGCTTATAGAGAATGCTGAATTCTCGGTTGGTAAGAGAGATTTCTTCATCGCCGAGATAGGCGGTATGCTCATCGGCATCCATCACAAAACGGCCGATCTCCAGTTTGCGGGAGGCTGCGATCTTGGCGCGGCGAAGCAGCGCGCCGATCCTGAGAAAAAGCTCATCCAGATCAATAGGCTTTACCATATAATCGTCCACACCAATTCGAAATCCTCTTTGCTTTGATGCCATATCGTCCCTGGCAGTCATAAACAGGATGGGAATATTTTCATTGAGTTCTCTGACATTACGGGCAAATTCAAAGCCGTCAATATCGGGCATCATGATGTCCGAGACGATGAGGTCGATCTCATTCTCATACAGCGCATCGTATGCTTCGTTTGCCCCCAGACAGCCCACAGCTTCATAGCCGCTACCGTTCAGAAACATACATACCGTTCGATTCAGCGCCTTGTCATCTTCCAAAACCAAGATCTTAAACATCATAAACCTCCGCAAATCCATTTGCACAAATATTATAGCACGTAAATGTTAAGATTTTGTTTGCGTTTTCCCTGTTTTGAAAAATAATATGTGGATTTTCATGATTCCGTCTAAAAATGTGATTCCCCAAAACAGAGAGGAGATGTTAATCTCCTCGCTGCCCGAATTCCATTTTGATCGTCTTTCCACTTTCTTTCCTCATCATTCTCTGCAGCATCCGTTTTAACTTTGGTGTATTGTACCGCAGCGCCAGGGTTGGCAGAATGTTCAAAAACAGATTTACCGCAGCAACCGGCAGAGCAATGGAAAATGCGCACACCCCCGGCAAAAACGCCATGGGCAGAAACCCGATGGGATAGGAGAGGCGGTGGGTGAGCACGCCCTTGTTGCACTCAATGATGAACTTTTCGATGTATTCGGGGCTGTCGGGCTGCACCAGCTTCTTTTTGCTGAATCCCCCCAGTCCCCCAAGCTCCCAGACCTTATCCTTCCAGTTCCGCACCTTCAGTTTCTTGTAAAGCTTCTCTTCTGCCGGGGATACGTGATACAGGGGATTGTCCACACCGAACCATCTGTCCGGCATTTTGTTGATGAGGATAGCAATCAGTCCGTCAAGGGCAAACTGCGCTGCCGTGCACAGCACAACGGCGATGACCACATTGTACCAAGCGGCGGTATGCAGCACCAAGTTGACCGCGGAGATGAGCAGCATCGCCGCACCGATTACCGACAAATATAATTTCATTCTTCACCGTACACCAGGGGCTTTTGATAGAATTCCTCGTAGGTCTTCACCCAAGCCTCGTAATTTTTCTCTTTCATCTCTTTCTTCGCACGGAGATAGGGAACGCCCTCTCCGGGATAAATGGCGGGCAGGATGTGCAGGGTGTATTCCTGCACCCAAAAACCGTCGCCGTCGGGTACGTCGCTGTCCTCCATGGTAATGAAGATCGGAACAACCGGCACTCCATTGCGGGCGGCAAGGGAAAAGGCGCCGTCCTGCATCGGGCGGGGCTTTCGGTAATTCCACCACATCCCCTGCTCGGGGTAGATCAGAATGGTCTCGCCCCGGCGCAGCAGCTCGGCAAAGGCCCGCATAAACTTCACCATGGTCGCCTTCTGGCTGGAGAGCGGCAGGGGGTTGCAATGCCGCATGAACAGGCCGAAGGGCTTGGGGGGATTGGTATAGTTGCCCTCGCGGATAACCTTGTAGAGCATTTTCCCCTCCATGTAATCCCGAAGGGCCACCCACACCGCATAATTGTCCCCCACGCTGAAATGGTTGCAGGTGACGATCCTGCCCCCCTTCACCGCATTGAAGTTTTCTATGCCCCGCACTTCCTTGATGATCAGCTGGCGTTGGGCGATCATTTTGTCAAAAAAGCGGGCACCGAAGAGGTTGGCAATCTTGTTTTTGATTTTGTTGGACAGCTTCTCGTTGAGATAATCGATCTGATCCGGCATGAGGGGATAGGTTTCGGGGTCATCCTCCACGTCAAGATGCCACAGTTCTTGCCGTTCAAGCTCGGCAATTCGCCTGAGCAGCTCCAACTTATGCGCCGACTTTTCCATACCGTCTGCCCCCCTTGATCTTTTTGGAAAATGTGTAATCCGATTCCGCAATCACCATGGCGTGCTCAAGAATTTCTTTGGCAGCAGCTTCCTTCTTTGCCCTTTCCTCAGCACCGAACGCCGCTTTGTTATCTAAGATCTGCGGGTAAAAGGGAGATTTTTCCGCATAATGCCAGAAGAACTCGCCGTCGATCACATCGTCATACTGCCAGGGCTTTTTGTAAAGAGCATAGTGTACGATGTTCTTTTCCCCCTCGCAGACCAGGGACATGGGCTCCTTGTTCCAACCGTTGGGCAGGGTGAAAATTTTCCCGCGGCAGAGATAATTCAGATACGCCTGGTCGGGATCCAGCAGGTCAAAATCGTACTGCGTGATCAGCTCAACAAATTTCTCCTCGATGCGGTTCCGTCTGAACTCACGCAGATTGATGACCAACACGCCTGCATTCACATATTCGTCGGGATCCACACCCAGTGCGGCATCGGCATAGTGTCTGAACGCAGGAGTGCTCTGCACAAACTGCTCCGGTGCGGCGGCCAGGATATTCGCCCCCATGGGCACATGATAAAGCCGGGACACATCCCCCAGCACAACCAGGTCACAGTCGAGATATACGATCCGCTCATACTCCGGGAAGAGGGAGGCAATGAAGAGCCGGTAATAGGTCACGATGGAGAAATGATACACATTTTTGAAGTGGGACTTAACCTTCTCCAGGTTCTTGGAAATATCAATAAAATCAATAACAAAGCCGTTGCACTCGTTTTGTTTGACCTTGGCAATGTTCTCGGGACAGAGCCCGGTGTTCAGCACAATAATCCGATAGCGGTAATCGCGGGATGCGTTGTCAATCAGGGATGCGATGGCTACATCAAGGTAAGGAATGTAGTTGTCATCGGCAGAAAAAAAAGATCGGGATTTCTTTGCTCATTGTTTTGCTCCTTTGGGATTGGTTTACGATCATCGATCCTTATTATACCTTTTCCATGAAAATGAGTAAACCTAAAGATCCGGGAAACGGCTCTACTTCTCGGATTCCGTGTCGTAGAGTGGAGCTTTTTCGGCTCTCCGATTCGGAGAATCACGAAAAAAGCACCGTTTTCCGAGAAAACAGTGCTTTTTTCCTTTTATTTTTGCTTCGGCTTCCCGATGAAAGACCACAGAACGATCACCACTTGTCCCGCGACCCCCAGCAGATAGATGAGCGAAACATTGATCCTGAAATACAGGAATGTGACTTGGATCGCGGCCAAAATCGACCACATCAGCCCCGATATGATCAGGTAGTTATGGCGCGGATTGAACCAAATGGAATTGAATACCAGCTTCACGATCAGCACAACAGGCAGCGCATAGACAAAGTAGAGCCACTGGAATTTCATCTGATTCAGAATCAATGTGGTGATGATGAATGCAAAAATTGCAACGATCCATCCACAGCCCTCCGCAATGTAGGACACGGCGCGGCGGTTGTATCTGATCTCTTTGCCCTTCTGCTCTGTCACAGGTTCCTCTGCTTCTTTCCCTCTCACCAGGTGGTCAAGGGAAACCCCGAACAGATCGGCCATTTCCACCAGAACCGCAATGTCGGGGGTGGATTCCCCGCGCTCCCATTTGGAGATGGTCTTGTCGGAGTAATTCAGCTTTTCGGCAAGCTCCAACTGTGTCATGCGATTGAGGATTCGAAGTTCGGTTATATTTTTGGCCACATTGTCTTTGATATCTTCCATCGGGAACCTCCTAACAAAAGCAATTCACGTTCGTAAGAACCACCGCAAATACAGCCTCGGGATCGGTTTGTTTTCAAACCCTTGATTGCTCTTAATTATACCCCAAAGAAGGTAAAATGTCAATAATCGCTCTCGTTTTTACTTGCCCACAAAAGGTTCTGCGGCAAAAGCGAGGTACCGACTGCACCTCGCTTTTCTCCGATTTTACGATTTTTTCTCCTTGACTGCATCAATGCGCTCCCGGGCGTCCGCCTGCCGCTTCTGCGCATCTGCGATCCGGGCATCACGATCAGCCTGCATCACAGCCCTGCGTCTTTTCGGATCGCCCATCGCCTTTGCCTCTTCCCACTGTGCCTTGGACTCAGCCTTGACAGCGGCAAGATTGGCCTTATCAACTTTGTGCTGTTCCTTGGCACTCTCCTTCATGTCACCAAATGCATTCTTGAAGAAATTTTTGATCCCCATTGTTGTTTGCTCTTAACCTTTCGAAATTTTTTCGCTGAGTGCAATGATTTGACCTGCATATTTCTTGCGGCGCAAGCTGAGAATTCTCTTATACACCGGGTAATTGATAATGGCCATCAGCATCCCCGCAATCCCGATGATGATGCCGTAGACCATCGGATTTCCAATCCCCACCGTTTCGGCAATGTCGGTCATCACAAGACTCATGCCTGCCCCCATAATGATTGCGCTGACGCTGCCGAAGATGTATGCAAATACATTGGCGGGCCGCTTTACCCTTGCGTCCAGAGCCCTGAGCGCGTCCAGGTCGGTGTGTTCCTTTTCGGTGTACTGTGTGCGAATCTTCTGCACGAGAAAATCCTGATCGTTTTTATTCATTGTACTGTCCTCCTTCTTGATTTTACAGACATATTATACCTTGCAGATGTTGTTGAATAATTTGAGAAATGTTTGTGTTTCATTAAAAAATCCCACTGATATAAAAATCAATGGGATTTTTGTGCCGGTCATGATTGGACTCAGTGGCCGACAACTGTGTATATGTTCTCATAATTGGGCTCGCAAACATGACCGTCGTGTCAATATTCGATATGCCCGGGGGACAGCAGGATGTTTTCAGAGAATCAAAACCGCCCTCCATAACCCTTTTCCTGCGGATTACTCCCCCGAAAAATACGCCGCGATGGTGCGCATCCGCTCCTCCTGCTTCACCGAGAAGGGACAGCGGCTCTCGCAATGCCCGCATTGCAGGCAGGCGTCGGCGTTCACCGACAGCTTGGTATAGTGATTCGCCGCGATGGTGTCGCCGGCCAGGGCAAGATCGTAGTATTTGTTGACCAGGCCGATATCGATGCCCGCGGGACAGGGCTGGCAGTGATTGCAGTAAACGCAGGTGCCCGTGACGGTATCCGCCGTAAAGGTGCCGATTACCGAGTAATCCTTTTCCGCATCCGATGCCGACAGGAAGTTCAGAAGGGTATCCAGATGCTCCATGGTCTGCACGCCGGGGACGGCCACCAGCACACCCGGCCGGTCAAGAGCGTACTGCAGGCACTGGTTGTGGGTAAGGGCCACGCCGAAGGGAGATTGCTCGGCCGACAGAAGCTGGCCGGCGAAGAAGGGCTTCATGACGCTGATGCCAACGCCCTCTCTCTCGCACCGTTTGAACAGTTCAAAGCGCTCGCTAACCGAGCCGATGCCATATTCGTCCCCCTTCTCAAAGTCGTAAGCGGGGTTGAGAGAGAACATCATCATATCCGCAAGCCCGGTGTCCAGGATACGATTGGCCACACTGGGGGTGTGGGAGGAAAACCCGATGTAATGCACCACACCCTCAGCCTTCAGCGCCTTCAAATAATCAAGGACGCCGATCTCGCACAGCTTGTCAAAATCCTCGTCATCGTCCACGCAGTGCAAGAAGCCGAAATCCACATAATCGGTGCCCAGGGCTTCCAGTTCCCACAGGAAGGTCTTCTTGATGGTGTCGAAATCCCGACACCATCCATATTCACCGTTTTCGTCATACACCGCGCCGAAATGCACCTGCAGAAAGACTTTATCCCGGCAATCCCGGATGGCACGGCCGATGGGGGCATAGGATGCCCCGGCGGTGCAGAGATCAAAGAAATTGATCCCGTGGGCAATGGCCCGGCGGACGATGGCCTCGATCTCGTCGGGAGGCGTTTTGCCAATACCGCCCATCCCCAGGCCCAACACGCCAAATGCTTCGTTTTCCTTGCCGTGAGGCAGTTTTCTGTATTCCATAAGATACTCCTTAAATCAAAATTCCGTCGCAGTGATCTACCTCGTGCTGGATAATCTGCGCCGTCCAGCCGGTGTAGGTCTTGATGCGCACCTGCATCTCGGTGGTCTGATACCGCACCTTGATGCTTTGGTAGCGTTTGCAGGGGCGCGGCCCGCCAAGCAGGGACAGGCACCCCTCCTCGGTGTCATAGGCGCCGTCCTTTTTGATGATCTCGGGATTGAGCATCACCGTGTAGGTGGGCATCCGCCCGCTTTCATCAAGGAAGGCAATGATGCGCTTTTTTACGCCGATCATATTCGCTGCCATGCCCACACAGCTGTCCTTGTGCGCCATCAGGGTGTCAAGCAGGTCCTGTGCCACAGGCAGGTCATCCTTTCCTGCAATCTCCGCCTTCCCGGCCAAAAAGATCGGATCATGCATCAGTTCTTTTCTCATTTTCTCTTCCCTTCTCCCAGACCTCCCGCGTCATGAGCATGACGTGGCCAGTGCGGATCTCGTTCATCTGCTTAACCTCGATTCCCGGGGTGGTGTGGTGATAGACAAATCCCAGCTTTTCCTGCACGCGGCGGCTCTTGATGTTGCCGTCGTAATGTCCGCACCAGATGCGGCGCATCCCGAGATCTTCGAAGGCGTGGCGAAGCAGCTCCCGGGATGCCTCGGGGATCAACCCCTGCCCCCAAAAGGGACGGCCGATCCAATAGCCAAGCTCGTACTCGTCCTCCTGCTCCGCCAGGTCATTGCGGTGCAGGCCGATACTGCCGATGGGGATCCCATCCGCTTTACGGCAAACGGCGTAGGTTTCGGGGGCGCACAGCACGGTGCGGATGATCTCGCGGCTGTTCTCTGCGCTCGTATGCGGCGGCCACCCGGCCGGCGGCCCCACCTCGGGATCGCGGGCGTATATGTATAAGTTTTCTGCGTCATCCTCCCGCCACGGGCGAAGGATGAGGCGGGGTGTTTGTAAAATCATTTTATTTTACCCAATTCATCAATTTTTCAGCACCTGTTTGATTACCCAAAGCTGCATTCCCTTCGGCAGGGCATTGAGCATCAGCAGCAGAGAGTTGCGATTGATGCTGTAGGCAAAGCGCGGCTTACGTCGGTTCAGGATGCGGATCACTTTTTCCGCGATCCGGGTCGGCTCGACACTTCTCGCCTCCACCCGATCCACGATTCGCTTGAAGCGATCGGCGTTGCAGGGGTAAAGGGCGGTCTTTTGGCAAAACCGATCCAGCGCATCGGTGGAAACACCGAGCATTCCCGTGGTCACGGCTCCCGCCCGGAGAACGCTGACCTCGATCCCCTTCAGCTGCAGCTCCATCCGCAGGGAATAGGCATACTTGTCCAATGCGCTCTTGGTCACGGCGTAGATCCCCGTGAACGGCAGCGGATCCAGCGGCGCCAGCTCGCTGGTGGTCATCACAATGCGCGCCCCCGGCTTCAGCAGAGGCAGGAATATCTTATTCACCAAAAACGCGCCGCCGAGATTGATCCGAAAGATCTTCTCAAATTCCGCGCTGTCCATTTCCACTAAGGAGTCCAGCATATAGATCCCCGCGAAATGGATCACCGCGAACAACGCATCGGTCTGCTCGCTGATCTGCCGGAAGGCGTTTTCCACGCTGGTTTCATCGGTGATATCCGCTTCAATAGGCAGGATGTCCGCCTCCGCCGCACCCACGGCTCTGTCCAGGGCAAACACGCGGAAGCCCTTGTCCCGCATTGCCCTCGCCGTGGCTCTGCCCATGCCGCCGTAGGCACCTGTGATGAGAATGGAGGGCTTCATTTGCCCGTCCGTCCTTTGCAGTAAGCGGCAATGGCGGCTGAGGCATACGCCGCCGTGCCGTCGCCGTATTGGTCAATGTTCTGCCGGAATCGCTCGTCGGCGGTGTACATTTGCCCAAGGCCGGCCAGGATCTCATGGGTACAGGTATAGTAGTACTCGGTAAGGTAGGCTTGCAGCTTGGCGGCAAGGGCCTGCGCTTCGTCAGAATCGGCGGTGGCCCCGCCGGCCCGACACGCCGCAAACTCGGCAAAGACAGCCATAAGGCCATCGTTGACCTCTGCCCATTTCTCTTTGGTGTAATGCTTGGTTTTCTCGGTATGCTCCCGGTAGGCAGGGGTGTCACCCCAGCGCACATGGGCTTCTTTTTCGTAACCTTTCATTGGTACACCTCGCAAATTTTCGCAAGTATTTCCACGTCCGCGGGGCAGAAGTCATAGTCCGGGATCTGGCGGGGCGTGATCCATCGGATATCATTGTGCTCCAGCTTTTGCGGCTCTCCTTCGGCGATGGCGGCATTGAACAGGGTCAGATGCACCGTCAGATCGGGATATTCATGGGTGACCTCCATGAACACATCCCCTACCGACAGCTCGACGGCCAGCTCTTCCCTGCACTCGCGGACGAGGGCCGCCGCTTTGGTTTCCCCCGGCTCCACCTTGCCGCCCACAAACTCCCACAGAAGGCCGCGGGCCTTGTGGGCGGGGCGCTGGCATATCAAAAATTTCCCGCCCTGCCAAATGAGGGCGGCAACCACTTCGGTCATATGCTTCACCTGTCTTCCCGGGGCATCCCCCGTCATTTCCTCCATTATATCACAGAATCGGCCGCTTTCCAACTGTTTTCGGCAGAAATTCCGCAGGGATTCTATTGTTTTGCCGAAGAAATTCTGCTATAATAAAGTAAGAAGCTCGTCCGTCAAATCTGCCGCACAACAGATAATATAAAAACGAAACATGAATCACACTATCAAAACCGATCGAACCTTCTCCCGCATCTACCGCATATTCGGTGCCTTCACCCTGATCTGCTTCGCCTCGTATCTTCTGAAGCTGATTATTTCCCCCGAGGGCGCCTTCCCCCTTGTGATCACCCTGGCCGTGATCTGCGGCGTGGCACTTCCCTATGCCTTCCGCCGCCCCCTCCGCGCCCGCCTGGGCCGGCTCTATCTTTGGGTAAAAATCGCCATGTCCTGCGCCATGGTGTTTTACGCCGTGACCTTTGTCCTGCTTGTGGGATACATCCACCTCTCCCCCAGTGCACAGCCGGGCACACAGCCGGACGGTACCGAAAATGTGTACATCGTG
>JAFTUB010000085.1 GCA_017466495.1 Clostridia bacterium | reverse complement strand
GTACAGCACCCGATCCTTTTTATGAAAGTTTTCGCGGGAAGGGGGTGCGGGGGAAGGGGGCCTTTTTCAAAAGGCCCCCTTCCCCCGCGAAATTTCACAATTAAATATCCGCTTACAGCATATACTCGCTGCCGTGCTCGGCGATAAAGGCCTTGCGGGCGGGGAGGTTGTCTCCCAGCAGGGTGTCGAAGATCTCTTCGGTGGCCCGTGCATCGGCAGGGGTGACGGCGATGAGGCGGCGGGTAGCGGGGTTCATGGTGGTCTGGGACATCATTTCGGGGGTATTCTCGCCCAAACCTTTGGAGCGCTGAAGGGTGTACTTGGCGTTCCCCAGCTTGCGGAGAATCTCTGCCTTCTCAGGCTCGTTGTAGGCGAAGTAGGTGTCATCCTTGACGGTGATCTCAAAGAGCGGGGACTCGGCAATGAACACCTTTCCCTCGGCCAGCAGGGTGGGGAGAAGACGGTAGAAGAAGGTCAGCAGAAGCGTGCGGATCTGGAATCCGTCCTCATCAGCATCGGTACAGATGATGATTTTGGACCAGCGCAGGGCATTGAGATCAAAGGGCACAATGTCCCCCTTTACCTTGCCCTTCAGCTCCACACCGCAGCCGATGACACGGAGCAGATCAAGGATAATATCGCTCTTGAAAATCTTGTCGTAGCTCGCCTTCAGACAGTTCAGCGTCTTGCCGCGGACGGGAATCACCGCCTGGAATTCGGCGTTTCGCGCCAGCTTGACCGAGGTCAGCGCAGAGTCACCCTCCACAATGTACAGCTCGCGCTGGTCGGGATCCTTGGAACGGCAGTTGACAAACTTCTCCACGCGGTTGGCAATGTCCATGTTGGAGGAGAGCTTTTTCTTGATGTCAAGACGGGTGGTCTCGGCGCGCTCACGGCTGCGCTTGTTCACCAGCACCTGGTTGGCAAAAATCTCGGCGGCGGTGGGATTTTCCACCAAATACAGCTCAAGATTTTCCTTGAGGAAAGTGGTCAGCGCCTCGGCGATGAAGCGGTTGTTGATGGCCTTCTTGGTCTGATTTTCGTAAGAAGTCTGGGTGGAAACCGAGTTGATTACCAGTACCAGACAGTCTTCCACATCGCTGAAGGTGATCTTGGACTCGTTTTTGTTGTACTTGCCGTGGGCCTTCATATACTTGTCCAGGGCGTACACAAAGGCCGAGCGCACTGCCTTGTCGGGAGATCCGCCGTGCTCCAGGTAGGAGGAGCAGTGGTAATATTCCAGCACATTCACGGTGTTGGACACGCAGAAGGAGATCTCGGCGCGCAGCTTGTAGGGCTCCTTGTCCTCGCGGTCCCGGCCCTGGGCTTCCATCTTCCAAAGGACAGGGGCGGTCATGGAGGCTTCGCCTGCCAATTCGGCAATATAATCGGCAATGCCGTTGGGATAGCAGAAGCTCTGCTCGGTGAAGCTGCCGTCGGCCTGTTCCAGGCGAAGCTCGAACTTCAACCCCGCCGTGGTGACCGATTGGCGGCGAAGCGTGTCGGAAAAGAACTCGTGGGGGATGGCGATGTCGGTAAAGACCTCAAGATCGGGCTTCCAGCGGATCACCGTGCCGGTGCGGCGCTCGTTTTTGGCCAGGGGGATTGTCTCCAGCTCACCCACCGGCTCACCCTTGGAAAAGCTGATCTTGTGCAGATTCTCCCCGTCGTAGGAGCGTACCTCCATCCACTCGGAGCTGTACTGGGTGGCACAGGCACCCAGGCCGTTGAGACCCAGGGAATACTCGTAGGCGGCGTCCTCGTCGTTGTTGTTGTACTTGCCGCCGGCGTAAAGCTCGCAGTAGACCAGCTCCCAGTTGAATTTTCCCTCTGCTTCGTTCCATCCCAGGGGAACGCCGCGGCCCCGGTCGTCCACCTCCAGGGAGTGGTCGGCATAGGCGGTGACCCGGATGGTGGTGCCGTAGCCCTCGCGGGCCTCGTCCACCGAGTTGGAAAGGATCTCAAAGAAGGAGTGCTCGCAGCCCTCAAGACCGTCCGAGCCGAAAATGACGGCAGGACGCTTGCGGACGCGGTCGGCACCTTTGAGCATGGTGATGGATTGGTTGTTATATTGCGGTTTCTTGGATTCCGTGGCTTTGGTGGCCATATTTACCTCCGAAAAATCGTAATGTGCGCATCAGCGCAGGGAAGGGAATCGGGATTTATGCTTCGGTCTCGTTCCAGCCGCGGCAGACATCCACCCAGCCACGCGAGCCTGAAACGCGGAAAAGGGTCTCGCAGTCCAGGGGGATTGCGCTGTTGGAGGAGCCGCAGGCGGGGTAAACGGTGGAAAAACGCTGCAGAGAAATGTCCAGCCAAACTTCAACCCCGCTCTCGGGCAAGGCGAAGGGACAGACCCCGCCTACCGCGTGACCGGTGGCGGCGATCACTTCCTCGGGGGTGAGCATCTTGGCTTTGCAGCCAAACTGCGCTTTGAATTTTGCGTTGTCGATTCTTGCATCGCCGGCTGCTACCAGCAAAACGGTGTTTTCGGTGCCGTGGAAGGTCAGGGATTTGGCAATGTGCGCACCGTCGCAGCCCAGGGCTTCGGCGGCCAGGGCTACGGTGGCGGAAGAGACCGAAAATTCAATGATCCGCTCTGCCAGGCCGTGGGCCTGCAGGGCATTGCGTACCAGTTCAATCGACATAATCCGAACCTCCGAGAAAAATGCTATCATTCTATTTATTATAACACAAAATCCAACAAAGTGCAAGTGATTTTCACCGTACATTTCCGTAAAGGTGCCGAAGATGTTAACACGGTGTAAAAAGCGTAGAAAATGCATTTTGACTCTTGCAATTCTGCAAAATATAGTGTATAATCATAATGGGTAACGAGGGGCTTACCCGCCCCTGTTTGCATGAAAAATTATTTATTTTCAAGGAGATAGAACATGGAAATCAAAAACACTTATGTTCGCAGCTGGGTTGAAGAGATGGCTCTTCTTACCCGTCCCGACCAGATTGTCTGGATCGACGGCAGCGAGGCTCAGGCTGAGGAACTGCGCAAGCAGGCCATGGCTACCGGTGAGATGATCAAGCTCAACCAGGAGAAGCTGCCCGGCTGCTACCTGCACAGAACCGCAGTAAATGACGTTGCTCGCGTTGAGGGCAGAACCTTCATCTGCACCACCAACAAGGAAGATGCAGGCAACATCAACAACTGGATGGATCCCTATGAGTGCTACTACAAGCTCTCCAAGCTCTACCGCGGCTCCATGAAGGGCAGAACCATGTACGTTATCCCCTACTCCATGGGTATCGTCGGTTCCGACTTCGCCAAGTACGGTATCGAGCTCACCGACTCCATCTATGTCGTGCTGAATATGCTCATCATGACCCGCGTCGGCACCGAGGTGCTGGAGGCGATGGGCAACGATGCAGGCTTCATCAAGGGTCTGCATGCCAAGGCTGACATCGATGAGGAGAACCGCTATATCTGCCACTTCCCCCAGGACAACACCATCTGGTCCATCAACTCCGGCTACGGCGGAAACGTTCTGTTGGGCAAGAAGTGCTTCGCACTCCGCATTGCATCCTACCTCGGCCGCAAGGAAGGCTGGATGGCTGAGCATATGCTCATCCTCGGCGTTGAGTATCCGAATGGCGAGACCAAGTATATCTGCGCTGCGTTCCCCTCCGCCTGCGGTAAGACCAACCTCGCTATGCTCATTCCTCCCGCAGTTTACGCACAGAAGGGCTACAAGGTATGGTGCGTAGGCGACGATATCGCTTGGCTCCGCGTCGGCGAGGACGGCCGCCTGTGGGCAATGAACCCCGAGAACGGCTTCTTCGGTGTTGCACCCGGTACCAACGAGAAGTCCAACCCCAACGCACTCCACACCACCATGAAGGATACCATCTTTACCAACGTGGTGCATGACCTGGACAACAACACCGTTTGGTGGGAAGGCCTGGACAACAATCCTCCCGCAAATGCCATCGACTGGAAGGGCAACAAGTGGGACTACACCAAGTATGACAAGAAGGATAAGTCCACCTGCGGTGCACATCCCAACAGCCGCTTTACCGCAAAGGCTGCCAACTGCCCCTGCCTCTCTGCTGAGTTTGAGAATGCACACGGTGTTCCCGTTTCTGCCATCGTCTTCGGCGGCCGCCGCGCAAAGACCGCTCCCCTGGTTTACCAGTCCTTCAACTGGCAGCACGGTTCCTTCGTCGGCTCCATCATGGCTTCCGAGACCACTGCAGCTGCTGCAGGTGCCGTCGGCGTTGTTCGCCGCGACCCCATGGCAATGCGTCCCTTCGTGGGCTACGATATGGGTGACTACTGGCAGCACTGGATCGATATGGGCAAGAAGATCCCCAACGCACCCAAGATCTTCCACGTTAACTGGTTCCGTACCGATGACGAAGGCCACTTCATCTGGCCCGGCTTCGGCGACAATATGCGCGTCCTGATGTGGATCCTCGCTCGCTGCGAGGGCAAGGTTGATGCCGTTGAGACTGCGATCGGTTATGTGCCGAAGGCTGAGGACATCAACATTGAGGGCCTTGAGGATGTTACCCTGGACACCATCCGCGAGCTGGTTTCCATCGATACCGCTTCCTGGAAGGAAGACCTGGCCAATATCAAGGAGTTCTACGCTCTGGTTGGTGACCGCGTTCCTGCAGAAATGAAGGAAGAGCTGGCCGCACTGGAGAAGAGACTCGGCTGATTGTAATTCGATTTTTGACAGCAGGGAGAGACTACGGTCTCTCCCTGCATGCGTCTTAAGACAAAATACTTGCATTTTGTCGCAAAATGTGCTATACTGGAAACGAGGTTCCGAAATCGGCAAGACTCATCTAATCTTATGTTAGATGTGTGGCTGAAATTTCCGCGAAACTGAAATCTCAATTCGACGAATATCTAACGGAGGTCTGTATGGGTCCTGAAGAAATGGTTGGCTTCGGCGTTGTCTTTCTTGCGGTATATCTGATTGTTATGCTTGTGGCGCTGGCATTTGGCGTGACCATGTACGTGCTCAACGGTTTGGCCATCAAGCGGATGTCGGAGAGCTGCGGCTTGGCTCACGGTTGGATGGGCTTTGTTCCCTATGCTTCCACCTTCCGGCTTGGACAGCTGGCTGAGTGCGGCCGCAAACCCAATGGAAAACGGATTCCCTGGCGGCATCTTGCCCTGGGCGGGCATATTGCGGTGGCCATCGTAACGATTGTTTTCTTCATTATATAT
>JAFTUB010000084.1 GCA_017466495.1 Clostridia bacterium | reverse complement strand
TGTGCGATCAGACCGCGGGCTTGCAGTTCTACGTAAATTTGCATTTGTTGTTCCTCCGGTTTATGTTGAGTTTTATTTTTTGCGGAAAAAGAAAAAATTCCCCGCGTCCGCAAAGGACGGGAGAACCCGTGGTACCACCTTTATTCCGGGGGCGCTCGCGCACCTCCGCTCAGCGGGTACGATTATACCCATCCGCCGTAACGGGCGTACCCGTCGCAGCCTACCCCGTCCCCGGATCGGTGCGCAGCTCGGGGATGTATTCGTGCGCGGAGTCCGTGTGCCTCTCATCAGCCGGCGACTTTCTGTCCGGTTTGCCGTGCGCTACTCTTTCCCGTCATAGCCTTTTCTTCATTATAGCATAAATTGCGGATTTGTCAAGGGGATTTTTGATTTTGTGCGCTTTGCGAGTCGAGACGGTTTGAATTGTTCATAATTACGCGGTATAATGGGATCATGAAAAAGTTTGCAAAACTTGGATTTGTGAGGTGATTGAAGTGATAGATATTACGGCGTGGATGCATGATTTTCTACAGAAATTAAATGATGTTTTTGGAAACCGTGTGTGGTTTGTTGGCTTGCAGGGCAGCTATGGCCGTGGCGAAGCAACCGAAACAAGCGATATTGATGCTGTTGTAATCCTGGATGAATTATCTGCTTTGGATATTCAGGCCTACAATGAGATGCTGGATACCTTGCCTCACAGAGAACTGATTTGTGGATTTCTTTCGGGGAAAAGCGAAATTTTGAACTGGGAAGTGTCTGATCTTTTCCAATTTTATCATGACACAACACCGGTTAAGGGGAGCCTTGACGAATTGCTGGCGGGAATCGACGAAACTGCTGTTGACAGAGCAATCAAAATCGGTTCCTGCAATATCTTCCACGGATGTGTCCATAACATGCTTTATGAAAAAAGTGAGGATATTCTGCGGGGGCTATATAAATCTGCCTCTTTTGTTGTGCAGGCAATTGTCTTCAAACAGACGGGAAACTATATCAAGTGCCAAAAAGATTTGCGCCCGGTTGCTTGCCCCGATGAACGGGTCATTGTCGATACCTTTTTGAATATGAAAAAGGGTGGGGCAGTTGATTTCCTGCCAATGTCCGAAACCTTGTTTGACTGGTCAAAGAAGTGGATTGCTGAAAATCGCTAAACAAATTCCAATTTGCCGAATCGGAAAAGGGAGTTCTGATTTTGCGCGGACTGAAGCCGCGCTCTTGCATTTCCCGGCAAACTGTGATATGATAATCCCAAGAACATATGAAAGCGAGGATTTCTCATGGAGATCAACGAAGCAAAGGCCGCGCTGACTGCGTTGCAGGCTAAACTCAGTGCTTACAATCATGCTACTTCCCTCATCCATTATGACGGTGTTACCACCGCGCCCCGGGGAACGGCGGCAAACCGCGGGCAGACCCTGTCCATTCTCAGTGAGGAGAGCTATCGGCTTTCCACCGCCCCCGAGACCCTGGAGATGCTGGAGTTTCTGGACGCTCACCCCGAGGATCTGGACGAGCGGGAGCGTCGGATTGTTTTCCTCGCCCTCAAGAGCGTGCGGGAGATGAAGAAGATTCCTCTGGACGAGTATGTGGCCTACCAGCAGCTGGTGGTGGAAGCCGAGGATGTGTGGCACACCGCCAAGGAGAAGAGCGATTTTGCCATGTTTGCCCCCTATCTGGAGAAGATCTTCGAGACCAACCACCGGTTTGCCGGCTACTGCGCCCCGGAGAAGGATCCCTACGATTACTGGCTGGATCAGTACGAGGATGGGCTGGATCGGGCACAGTGCGATGCCTTCTTCTCGGCCCTGCGGAGCCGTATTGTTCCCCTGCTGCAGAAGATCGCCGCCCGTCCTCAGGTGGATGATGCCTGCCTGTACGGCAGCTTTGACGAGCAGGCACAGCACAAATTCTCCCTGGCACTCATGGAGCTCATGGGGCTGGATCTTGACCATTGCGGGCTTGGCACCACCGAGCATCCCTTTACCATCAGCCTGGGCTCCCATCACGATGTGCGCATCACCACCAACTTCAAGGCCGATTGCCTTGCCTCCTCCATGTACAGCGTGATCCACGAGGGCGGCCATGCCCTGTACGACATGAACTCCGACGATGCCATGGCCTACACCCTGCTGGATGGCGGTGTGTCCATGGGTATCCACGAGAGCCAAAGCCGATTCTATGAAAATCTGCTGGGACGCAGCCGCGCTTTTGTGGAAACGGTGTATCCCCACATGACCGAGGCATTCCCCGGGCTGGCGGCATACACCCCCGAGCAGATCTGGCGGGCGGTTAATCGGGTGGAGCCTTCCCTTATCCGCACCGAAGCTGACGAGGTGACCTATTGCCTGCACATCATGGTGCGCTATGAGCTGGAGAAGCGGGTCATGGCCGGTGAGCTGGCGGTGGCTGATCTGCCTGCCGAGTGGAACCGCCTGTATCGGGAGTATCTTGGCGTTGAAGTGCCGAATGACCGCGAGGGTGTCCTGCAGGACAGCCACTGGGCCGGCGGCATGATCGGATATTTCCCCTCCTATGCCCTGGGCAGCGCCTACGGTGCACAGCTGCTGGCGAAAATGAAGGAAACGGTGGATGTGGATGCCTGCCTGCGGAAGGGCGACTTCGCCCCCATCAACGCCTGGAACAGAGAGCACATCTGGCAGTACGGCTGCCTGCGCAAGCCGGATGAACTGCTGACCGCCGCCCTTGGCGGGGCGTTTGATCCTTCCTATTATACTGAGTATCTTGAGCACAAGTTCGGCGAGATTTACGGGATCTGACCGATAGAGAAATACAGGAGGAAAAGATATGATCGTAACCACAACCCCCTCGGTGGAAGGGAAGCGGATTGTCGCGTATTACGGAATCGTTTTCGGCGAGGTGATCTCGGGCGTGAATTTCGTCAAGGATTTTGCCGCCGGACTCTCCAACTTTTTCGGCGGACGCTCCACCACCTACGAAGAGGAGCTGATCAATGCCCGCACCGCGGCACTGGCCGAAATGGAGCGGCGGGCCGCTGCCCTGGGTGCCAACGCTATTGTTGGCGTGGACATTGACTATGAAGTGCTCGGCTCGGATAACGGCATGCTGATGGTTACCGCTTCGGGCACGGCGGTGCGGTGCGAATAACCGACAGATTGATTAAAGGGGGAAATATGATGCAGAGGGTTTGTTTTCTTCTGACAGCATTGGCCCTGATATGTTTGCT
>JAFTUB010000083.1 GCA_017466495.1 Clostridia bacterium | reverse complement strand
GTCATATGTATCGCCTGCGGTATGCTGAACGCAAGGTTTATATGGTTTTTTGATGCACATCCGATCTCGGGTGTGTTTTTTGTTTGCTTGAAACATCTTTCTCAAGCGAACGTATAGCTTGATGCACCCGCAGGGGTGCTTTTTGCTTCTTTGAAGCAATTCCGTGGAAAGCCCTCGAATATGAGTCAAACGGAAAATTCAGCAAAACCGAAAGGAGACTTTTTTATGATGACCGCAGTCAGAACACTTTTGAAAAATGAAAGAGGGGATGTCCATGAAGAGATTAAAAAACAAAATATTATCTATGGAACCTAACACAACTACATATAAAGCGATGTATGAGGGGAGTATGATCGTCGAGGATCCCGCACATCCGACAATGGAGCCTTATGTCGACTACAGTTCAATATATTACAATGGAAGTGTGGGCTTTGAAATATCCGCGACACACAAACTGGCGCAGGATAAGCCAACGGTAGTGATCAGTATTCCTTGCACCGCGCTTGGAATCGATATTCCCGATAAATCCACCGAGAACGCAGAAGCGGACCATTGCCTCCGCGCTTTCAAAAAATACATTGATGAGCTGAATGCAGAATTATACAATCGCAGCCGACCCGATAACGAAAACGGAAAGTATTATCTGTGCGCGCCGGGCGGAGAGATCATAAAAAGAAACACAGCCTACTTTGCGCTGTGCCCGCAGAAGGATTATACGAACGGTTCGGGTTCAACCGTCTATCTGTTGAGTGACGGAGTATCTCGTCCACCGCTGATGTGTCTATGCATTCGCATCCAAGTTCAGTTTCCGTTAAAGAAGCTTCGCAAAACCTTTCAAATGATGTGCAAAGACCTGCCCGATGCGGTTGACCGTTTTATCTTGGATTTCGATATTGAAGGGCTGAAAAAAGCAGCTGAGCTTGCAAAAAAGCAATCTTCTATCAGAGAATGGCTGAAAAATAGTAACTATTGTGCCTTCATTGCCAACGGCAGTATCTTGCCACGCGCCAAAGGAACCGATCTGCCAATGCTCGATGCTATCCCGTTCAGATCTACTCCTGAAGATGAAATTGAGATCTTCGATGTGAGAGGTATGGGAATCAAAAAGGGTGTTACCGTCATCACAGGTGGTGGCTATTCGGGCAAATCCACTTTACTTGATGCGATATCCGCCGGTATCTATGACCACGCGCCGGGTGACGGACGAGAGCTTTGTATCACCGATGAAAGCGCGGTTACCATATCCGCAGAGGATGGGCGGAGTGTAAAGCACGTCAATATTTCGCCTTTTATTCGGTGGCTGCCGGGCGGTGATACAAGCGATTTTTCTACCGATCATGCATCGGGCTCGACTTCGCAAGCGGCAAACATTATGGAAGCTGTAGATTGCAATGCTAAACTATTGCTCATTGACGAAGACAGAAGCGCCACCAACTTTATGATTCGTGACCGTATGATGAAGGAGCTTATCGAAAAAGAACCGATCACGCCATTTACCGACCGAGCCAATGAGCTCCACAAATCGCACGGAGTTTCGACTATCCTCGTTATCGGCGGTAGCGGTGAATATCTTTCTGTTGCCGATAAGATCTATATGATGGAGGGTTATTTGATTCACGACGTAACCGAAAACGCCAAAAATATCTGTGATTCCTATAACGTTACTGCCGCATTGCCATCGTCTGCAAATTGGCAGCAATGCAGAACGCTTTATTCTGACCGATTTTCCTCTTACCCCGAAGGTAGCGGCACGGAAAAGCTTGAGGTTTCGGATATGGGGTTTGTTATCATTGGTGACGAGAAGATTGATGTCCGCGGACTTCACGATATCGTTTCTCCCCGTCAACTTGATACACTTGGATTTATGCTGCGTTATTTGGAGGTATCGAATAACGACAGGAAGGTAGATATTGAACGGAAGGTCAACGATCTGTATGCGCGGATTAATGAAGAAGGAATTGATTTTCTCTATTCTCCATTCTTCGCGACCTGCGAAAGATTCCTTGATCTGCCTCGCAAGCAGGAGCTGATGGCACTGATCAACCGTATGCGAAGGATCAATATGGTAAAAGGCGGTGTTGTGATATGAGTATGCTGACTTATCATATAACAATTGCGGAGAGAATCAAGGCATACCGCAGCGAAAACAATTTGTCCTTAAAGGAATTCGGTAAGCTGATTGGCGTATCCGCGCAAGCGGTATGCAAGTGGGAGCAGAACACCTGTTATCCCGATATTATCTTTCTTCCGCATCTCGCTCGGATTTTGGGATGTACGGCAGATGATTTCTTTGAACAATATTCAGTTGATAATAACAAACATCTGCATCATTGAAAATTAAGTAAAAAATAGAGAAATCCGAACCCTTTGCCTACCGGCTTTGGGTTCGGATTTCTACTGTTTGGTGCGGGTAAGAGGACTTGAACCTCCACGAAGTTGCCCCCACTAGAACCTGAATCTAGCGCGTCTGCCAATTCCGCCATACCCGCGTTGGTGCGAGAAACGGGACTTGAACCCGTACGGTGTGAACCACACGCCCCTCAAACGTGCGCGTCTGCCAGTTCCGCCACTCTCGCGTTCGCTGTCATTTTGACAACGCTGATATTATACACGATTTGATCCTAAATGTCAAGGGGTTTTTGCAATTTTTTTGAATTTTTTTCTTCCCTTCTTTTGATGGAAAAATGTTCATGATTTGGTGGGATGGTTGTTTACAAAAAAGTCTTGCTCTTTCGGTGAAAATGTGGTATCCTAATAGCAAAATGGGAGAATTTTATCATTTCATATTTTCATTATAATACAGGTGAGGAATACCATGAAATTCAGTAAGCTTTGCTGTCTGCTGATTCCGCTTCTTCTACTGCTGTTGGGATGCTCCGGAGGGAGCGGGGAGGTTGAACCGGCGTTGATTTCTGCCGACAATGTGTCGGGAGATCTGGTCTACTCCATCTACGCGGGAAATACCGTGACCATCACGGGATACCGCGGCTCGGAACAGGTGTTGGTTCTGCCCGACAAAATCGACACCCGTCCTGTCACCGCCATCGGCGACTACGCCTTTGCCGATCAGACGGGGATCGTGCATTTGACTTTGGGTAAATATGTTCGCTCCATCGGAAACTATGCCTTCTCCGGCTGCGAGCGGCTTTGTGAGCTTGAACTGGGGGGCAAACTGGAGCGGGTGGGAGAATATGCCTTCTCCGACTGCATCGGTCTGACCCGTCTGACGGTGGGGGACAAGGTGAAGGAGCTGGGCAACGGTGCCTTTTCCGACTGCGTATCCCTGTGTGAAGCAGAGATTGGCGACGGCATCACAACTCTGCCTTCGGGCATCTTTGTGGGCTGTGACTCCCTGGTGACCGTACGTATGGGCAAGAAGGTTGCCACTATCGAAGAGGAAGCTTTTTATCAGTGCGCTCTGCTGCGCAATGTCATTTTCGGCAAATCGGTGGAGAAGATCGGCCCCCGCGCTTTTGCCTACTGTGACGGTTTGGAGAAGATCACCCTGGAGAGCAAAATCGCTGAGATAAGCAATGAGGCCTTCTTCTGCTGTACCCAACTCAAGTCCGTGACCCTGGGCAAGGCTCTGCGCAGGGTGGGAGACGGTGCTTTCTACGGCTGCACTTCCCTGCGCGAAGTCAAGGGAGGCGAAAAGCTGCAGCAGGTGGGCTACTCGGTATGGGAAGGCGCGCCCTGGCTCACCGAACAGGAGGACTCCTTCCTGATCATCGGCGACGGCATTCTCCTGCGCTATAACGGCGAGGGCGGCGAAGTCCGAATTCCCTCCGGCGTAAAGGTCATTGCCGATGCCTTCGGCGGCTGCACCACACTCACCTCGGTGATTATCCCGGACAGCGTCACCGACATCGGCGCATACGCCTTCTACAGTTGCGGCAGTCTCACCTCGGTGACCCTGGGCAAGCGTGTGGCGCGGATTGGCACATCGGCATTCGCCGACTGCGGTCTGCTCACCCAGCTTCGCCTGTCGGATGCCCTGGAGAGCATCGGGCAGAATGCCTTCAAGTCCTGTCCCTCCCTGTCCATTGTCAGCTATCCCGGCTCTGAGAAGAAATTCGGCGACATTGTGATCGAGGGAGGCAACGCGGCCCTCACCGGTGCCGTGATCTCGTATAAAACTTCGTGAAAGGGGAGAAACACCGATGAAAATTTTCTCTCTTCGCGCTGCGGCGGTGTTCCTGCTGGCGGCGGTGATACTTCTCTCCCTTAGCGGATGCCTTGGGGAGCCTGTGGTTCCCGAGGTAACGGTGGTAGCCGAAAATCGCCTCTTCGGCGATATGCTGTACACCGCGTACAGCGACGGCACTGCGGTACTCACCGGCTACAACGGCAAGCTCACCGAGCTGCGCCTGCCCGATAAGGTGGACGGCCTCACCCTCATAGGGATCGCCGATCAAGCCTTTGCCAACAACAAAACCCTGACTACCCTGATGACGGGGGAGACCCTGTCCTACATCGGAAACGAAACCTTTTATCAATGCTCCGCTCTGGAAACGGTGGAGATCGGCAGCAACGTGACCCGCATCGGCTACTACGCCTTTGAAGAGACGCCCTGGATGGACGCCCAAGAGGGCCCCTTTGTGGTGGCGGGTGACGGCATCCTCATCAAGTACAAGGGTGAGGACGCCGAGGTGACGATCCCCGAAGGGATCAAGGTCATCTCCGATGCCTTCTTTCAGAATCCCAATCTGCATTCGGTTACCCTGGGTCCCGATGTGGTGCGGCTGGACGATTACGCCTTCGCCTACTGCGGCGAGCTGGTGGAGATCAACTTCAACGAAGGCCTGCAGGAGATCGGCCCTTACGCCCTTTCCTTCTGTGAAAAGGTACGAATGATCCGTCTCCCCTCCACCGTTAAAACCATTGGGGACTCGGCCTTTACCTTCTGCTCCATGCTTCGCCGCGCCGAACTGGGGGAGGGTGTGGAGGTTATCGGTCCCAACGCCTTCAACTCCTGCAGCCACATGACCGCACTTTCCCTGGGATGCGGCCTGCAAAAGGTGGAAAGTCACGCTTTCTTTGAGTGCTTCCTGCTCCACGGTGTGACCTATGACGGGAAGATTGACGATTGGACAGCCATCGACTTCGGTCAGGGCAACGAATATCTGACTGAGGCCGCGCTGCGCTGCCTTGGAAACTGAAATGAGGATGTAAACGATGAAACGAAACCGGAATTTCATTCCAATCCTGGCCACCTCGGTGCTGATTTTAGGCTCCGGGGTTGGGCTGGAACTTCTCTTCAACCGATATATGTATCTGCCCCTGTTTATGCTGGCTCAGCTTCTGTTCCTGCTGGGCATCAGCACCGTTCTGCTGGCACTGTTCAGCTTGATCCCGCCCCCTGCGGAATCTGTGGAGAAAACGGAAACTGAGGAAACAGCGGCAGAAGAAACGGCTGTGGAAGAGAGAACAAAGCCCTCGCCCCTGGCCGCAGTCGGCGGCTTCTTCCGCAGTATCGGCCGGGGAATCCGCCGCTTCTTCGGCGGGCTGTGGCAGTGGATCTGCCGCCGCTCGGGGCTGCTGGTTCTGCTGGCACTGATCGCCGTCTTTGCCCTGGCACAGTGGCGCTTCATTCCCTCCCTGCGCCGATTTACCGAATCGGCACAGATCGGCTACGGGACGGCGCTGGCGCTTCTCATCGGGTCCTTTGTCTGCATTATTTTTGATAAACTCTGTCGCTGGGCATATCTTGCCATTCCTGCAGATGCCGAGGGGAAAGAAAAGGCTGCCCGGGCGACTCTGCACAACCTGCGGCTCACCCTGAAGCTGGCCCGCTTCTGCGCCCTCTGCTGCGCCGCGGTGGCGGTGCTGAAGCTCACCGGCCTGTGGGACGGTCAGCGGGCGCTGACCTACGGCATGATCGCGGTGTGGGCTTACTGTTCCCTGTTCTATGTGATCAGCCTCATCTCCCGCACCGTCCGCCGGGAGCTCCATACCACCCCCTGCATCTCCATCCCTCTTCCTCTCATGAAGCGGGATGACGACGATGATCTGCAGATCCTCTCGCACCTGGAATCCAATACCGGCATCACCTTCCGCTCCTTGTGGAGTCTGCGGTTTATCAAGAAAATTCTCCCCTATGTGGCAATGCTCACCCTCCTCTTCTTCTGGCTCTCCACCGGCATCGTACAGATCGAAACCTACGAGGAAGGGGCGCGTTACCGCTTCGGCCGCCTGGAGCAGGAGGATATCCTGGGCCCCGGCCTGCATCTGACCCTGCCATGGCCCCTGGACAAGGTGGAGGTCTACGACACCGGACATATCCGCGAGCTTACCCTGGGCTATGAATCCGATCGGCAAAGCGACAACCTTTGGACCGAGGAGCACGGCAGCAACGAGTATCGCCTGCTGCTGGGCGAGGGCAATGAGCTGGTGTCCATCAATATGCGGCTGGAGTATGTTGTGGATGACCTGTGGCAGTACATCACCACATCCGCCGATCCCGTGTCCCGGCTGAGTGCCGAGGCATATGAGCTGATCACCGCCGAGACCATTGCCGCCGACCTTGATACCATGCTGTCGGTGGACCGCAGCGCATTCTCGGTGGAGTTCTGCCGGGAGCTCAACGAAGTGCTTGACGCCGATCCCATCGGCCTGACGGTGCGGCAAGTGGTCATCGAGAGCATTCATCCCCCTGTGGAAATTGCTGGCACCTATCAAAATGTAGTCAGTGCCGAGATCGATGCCGAGGCCATTGTTTGGGAAGCCGAGGCACAGGCAGCCGTCAAGCTGGCCACTGCCGAAGCTGTTTATGTCACCCTGGTGAAGAGCGCTGAGGCCGACTATCACGATCGGACCGCCGCAGCCAAGGCTGAGGTAACCGAGTTTATGGCCGCCGCAGCCGCTGACAGCAGTCACCGCAGCGCCTACCGTTATTATCGCTATCTGAACGCATTGCAGACCACCCTGAAGGGATCCCGCCTTTACATCCTCGGCGAGAATGTGGATGCCGGATCGATCTACCTCGGCGGCGGTTATGTCATGGTCGGATCGGCGATGGAAATGCCGTACTAAGGGCAGGAGGAATTTACTGATGAAGAAAATTGGATTGATGAAATGGCTGCTTGCCCTGGTGCTGGTGGTCGTATTGGCATTTTTCGGCTTTACCGCCGAGGTGCGGGAGGGAGAATGCGCGGTGATCACCCGCTTCGGCGCTCCCCGTGCCGAGATCACCGAGGCAGGCCTGTACCTGCGCCTGCCCTGGCCTTTTGAAAATATCGTGCGTTACGATGCCCGTCAGCAGTACCTGGAGTCCAACTACCTGGAGACCCTGACTCGGGACAAGCGCAATATCATTCTCAATTCCTATGTGGTCTGGGAGATCTGCGATCCCCTGACCTATTACAACAGCGTGCGCTCCGGGGACATTGCCCAGCAGTATCTCCGCGACCTGGTGACCAACGCCACCAACGGTGTGCTGGGCGGCTACGACCTCACCGAGCTGGTGTCGCTGGATGAGGAAAAGATCAAGATCGACGAGATCCAGGAGAAGATCTTCACCCGCGTCAGCGAGAACAGCGCCGCCACCTACGGCATTCATGTGGATGAGGTCAGCATTATGCGGCTGACTCTCCCTGAGATCAACCTGCAGAGCGTGTTTGATCAGATGCGTGCCGACCGTCAGAAGGACATTGACACCATTCTTGCCCAGGCCGACCGTGATGCCAATCAGATCATCACCGGTGCCGATGCCGAGGCTGCGGCCATTGTAGCCAAGGGTACCACTGACGCGGCGGCCATCAAGGCCAAGACCGAGACCGAGGTTGCCCGTATCTACGCCGAGGCACAGGCGGCAAACCTGGAGCTTTACCAGTTCCTGCGCCAGCTGGATACCGTGGCAGGCGCGGTGGGCGAGAGCACTACCCTGGTGGTGCGCACCGATGAGTATCCCTTCAATGTGCTGGTACGGTATGAAGATCTGATGGCGGCCGCCAAGGAGGAGAACGAGGGTGAAGCCATTGCCGCCGCCCTGGCCCAGCTCCCCGAGGATGAGCGCGCTGAAGTAACCAAGGCGCTGTGGGCCCTCCTCGCCCAGCCGGCAGAAGGAGAAGAATCATGACCGAAAATCCCAAGAAAAATCGGGCTGACCGCCGCTCCCTCTTCGGCGACATTCTCGAAGCGCTGGTAAAATCCTTCCGCTGGATTGTGCTGGTGGTGCTGGTGGCCATCCTCTGCTCGGGCATCAAGAGCGTGCAGACGGGTGAGGTCGCCATTATCCTTCGCTTCGGCAAGCTGCTGGGCGAAACCCGGGCAGAACAGATCCACGAGCCCGGCCTGCTTTTCGCCTTCCCCTACATCATTGACGAAGTCATCACCGTGCCCACGGGCAAGGTGTTTGAGCTGACGGTGGACACCCACAACTCGGCCGATTATATGTCCACCGATATCCGGCAGAATGGCTACATCATCACCGGTGACCAGAACATCGCCCTCATCGGCGCATCGGTGAAGTACACCATCAACGACCCCGTTGCCTATGCCCTGAGCACCGCAGATATGGATACTACCCTGCGGGGTGTGGTGAGCGGTTCCCTGGCCACCGGCGGCGTGGGGATGTCCATTGATGAACTGCTGACCACCCGCAAGGACGATTATGCCAAAGCGGTGATGGCCGACGCGCAGACCCATATCGATGCCCTGGGATTGGGTGTGCAGATCTCTTCCCTGGAGCTGAAGACGGTATCTCCTCCCCTGGAGGTCAATTCCATCTTCCAGGCGGTGAACTCGGCATCGGTGCAGGCACAGACTGTGGTGGCAGAAGCCAGACAGTACTATGAGGTGAAGATCCCCACCGCCCAGGCCAGCGCCAACGGCCTGGTGGCAGCGGCACAGGCAGAATATGCCTCCAAAGTGGCGGCGGCCAATGACTCGCTCTCCGAGTTCCGGGGACTTCTGGCTGAGTATACCGTCAATCCCGAGGTGGTCAAAACCCGTGTCTACACCCAGAAGCTGACCCAGATCCTCTCCACCATCGGCACAGTCCGCCTGATTGAGCCGGGTGAAGATACACCCCATATTTTCATGCCTTAACGCATTCCCCAGTCAACGCCCGAAAACCTTCGCCCGCCTCCGGGCCGGCGAATGACCGAAAGGATAACACACTTGGAAAATATCGATAACATGGGCAAAAATACCCTGGAAAATCTGTCAGCGCAAAATCTGAGTGCGGCAGGCAAACGCCGCCTCTCCCATGAGATTGTTTCTGCGCTGATCGCCCTGGCCTGCCTGTTGGCGGGGATGGTGTACAGCTACATCTTCCCCAACCGCCCCACCGTGGCGGCGCTGATTTATGTGATCGGCATCGAGGTAGAGGGTGCAGGGATCTTTGCGGTGGCCATCAAGGGTTTTCTGAAAAAAAATCTGACCAACGCCATGGAGATC
>JAFTUB010000082.1 GCA_017466495.1 Clostridia bacterium | reverse complement strand
TCTGGTTGAGGCTTATGACGAGGAAGTCATCGACGAGGCGAAGAACGATGTCCGTGTTGTTATGCGCTTCCATCCCGCCATCGCCCCCTACAAGGTTGCCGTTCTGCCCCTCTCCAAGAAGCTGTCTCCCGAGGCTATGGAAGTCTACACCATGCTCTCGAAGGACTTCATGACCGACTTCGACGAGACCGGTTCTATCGGTAAGCGTTACCGCCGCGAGGACGAGATCGGTACTCCTCTCTGCGTCACCTACGACTTCGACTCCAAGGAAGACGGCTGCGTCACCGTTCGCGACCGCGACACCATGGAGCAGGTTCGCATCCCGATCAGCGAGCTGAAGGCTTACGTAGCCGAGAAGATCGCGTTCTAAGGATAAACACAAAGAAATCCCCCGGCAGATCACAGTCTGCCGGGGGATACTTTTATCCGCAGAAAATGTTGTGCAGATCAATAATGCGCCTCGTAGTAATAGAAACCGCTGCCAAGTGGTTCAACGTAGAATCGGTTATCTCCGCCTTCTTCCTGATACAGATACCCGTTCCCGTCCGGCACAAACCGCGTTGCCACACCGGGGATCTCGGAAGAAAACAGCGCCTCATCGGGATGATAAAAAATGCCATAGTAGTGGGTGCTTGAGCCCATACCTGCGCCGTCGCACAGGATTTCCACATATCTTTCGCCCACGTAGACTTCCTGTACTCCCGGCAATGTCTCGACTGCGCTGAAATCTCCGCTTTCCACCGCTCCAAGGAAGATTTCCTCATCGGCACGAAACAGCGCCACAATCTTCTTTTGGCTGGGCATACTTTGCGAACACATGAAAAAAGCAAGCAGAGAGGATGCCAGCAGAACCAACGCAATGATTTTTTTCATGAGAAGCCCTCCTGTTCGACTCACACAGTACGAAATACTAACACCATTATACAGCAAAATTGGCAGAGCGTCAACCACTCTGCCGATTTTGCCACACAATGCAGTTCATCTCTTACCGCAGAAAAGGGGCTGTCAAAATGATGACAGCCCCTTTGGGTTTATGATTATTATGCCTTTGCGCGTGCGCGGTCAATGGCGCGGTGGATGAGTTTAACGATCTCAACAATGGGAATGATGCAGAAGCCAAGACCCAGTGCGATGCCGTACTCCATCAGATCGAGATGTGCCAGGCCGAAGGCATTGCACAGAAAGTCGATCTCAACCACAGCAGTGGTCAGCAGCAGCGACAGCGCACCGGCGCCCCACAGCCATGCATTCTGCGTCTTGAGGGTAAAGATCGACCCGCGGAGAGAACGCATATTGAATGCGTGGAAAATCTCGCACATAGACAGCGTCAGGAACGCCATGGAGGTACCCAGCATCTCAGCGGAATAGGTACCCGCTGCGATAGCTTCGGCGTGATGCGCCGTAGCGAGGAAATCACGACCGATGAAATAGGAGATCAGCGTGATGGCAGTCACAAGTACGCCCTGATAAGCCACAGCTGCGCCCAAGCCGCCGGCAAAGATGCCTTCCTTGGAATCGCGGGGCTTGCGGGTCATGACGTCGGCCTCGGGCTTTTCCATGCCCAGTGCCAGTGCCGGGAAGCAGTCGGTGATGAGGTTGATCCACAGAAGGTGAACGGCAGCAAAAATAGAAACGCCGGAGGGCAGAATGATCGTCGCCAACAGAATGGTCAGAACCTCGGAGAGGTTGGAGGCCAGCAGGAACTGGATCGCCTTGCGGATGTTGTCGTAAATGCGGCGCCCCTCGGCTGCAGCAGATACGATGGTAGCAAAGTTGTCGTCGGTCAGAATCATATCGGCCACGTTCTTGGTGACGTCGGTACCGGTAATGCCCATACCCACGCCGATGTCGGCATTCTTGATGGAGGGAGCGTCGTTTACGCCGTCACCGGTCATGGCCGTAACCTTGCCCTTCTTACGCCATGCGTTAACGATTCTGGTCTTGTGCTCAGGCTGAACGCGGGCATAAACCGAGTAATTCTCCACCGCTACATCAAAGTCCTCGTCCGAGATCTTATCCAGCTCCGAGCCGGTAATGGCCTGGGAGGGATCGGTAATAATGCCAAGCTGAGTTGCGATTGCAACCGCAGTATCCTTATGGTCACCCGTGATCATAATGGGGCGGATACCGGCAGAGCGGCACTCATCAATGGCAGGCTTAACCTCGGGGCGAACGGGGTCGATCATACCCACAAGGCCCACAAAGCAGAGATCATTCTCTACCGCATCGCTCTCGTATGCAGCAGGCTCGGCATCCAGGGGCTTCTGTGCGGCGGCAAGCACGCGCAGTGCACGGTCAGCCATGCCCTTGTTTGCACCAAGGATATCAGCGCGGATCGCGTCGGTCATTTCCACGACATTACCGCCCACCAGCGCATGGGTGCAGCGCTTGAGAACCTCGTCAGGTGCACCCTTGGTGAACTGCAGGAGGGAGCCATCGGTGGTACGATGAACCGTAGTCATCATCTTGCGCATGGAGTCGAAGGGAACCTCGCCCACACGGACATATTCAGCCTTTTGGACGTTCTTATCGTAGCCCAGTACGTTTGCGTAGTTGACCAGTGCACACTCGGTGGGTTCACCCACAGCCTCGCCTGCATCGCGGTCGAACTCAGCATCCGAGCACATGGACATGGCGGTGGCAAGCAGAACCTCGTCCTCACCGTAATGCTCAACAACGGTCATTTTATTCTGGGTCAGTGTACCGGTTTTATCCGAGCAGATAATCTGCGTGCAGCCCAGCGTCTCCACTGCGGTCAGCTTGCGGATGATGGCGCTGCGGCGGGACATATTGGTCACACCGATGGAAAGAACGATGGTAACAACGGTGGCCAAGCCCTCGGGAATCGCAGCAACGGCGAGGGAAATAGCCGTCATAAAGGAATTGAGGATAGGTGCTGCACCGAAGCCATCCTTGATGATACCGATGGCAAAAATCACAACACAAATGCAGATAACCAAATAGGTCAGGATCTTACTCAGCTGTGCCAGCTTGATCTGCA
This sequence comes from Clostridia bacterium, assembly GCA_017466495.1. Lineage (GTDB taxonomy): Bacteria > Bacillota > Clostridia > Oscillospirales > CAG-272 > SIG693. The sequence continues at coordinate 3,415 of JAFTUB010000082.1, read as the reverse complement.
GGGGGGTCTTTCCCTCCTCCGCCTTTGCCAGGGCATCGGCGATCTTACCCATTTCGGTATCCATACCGGTGGCAGTGACCACAGCCTTGCCGCGACCGTAGACCACGGTAGAGCCCATGAAAACCATGTTCTTGCGGTCGCCCAGGGGGACATCCCCCTCAGCATTGGCCGTCAGCTTCTCAACCTTCTTATCCACAGGCACCGACTCACCAGTCAGCGCGGCTTCCTCAATCTTCATCGAGGCGCACTCAATGATGCGGGCATCGGCGGGAACGGAGTCTCCTGCTTCCAGGACGATGATATCGCCCACCACAAGGTCTTCACTCTTGACCGTAAACTGCTTGCCGTCACGAATCACCTTACTGGTTGCAGCGGCGATCTGCTGCAGTGCCTCAAGGGCCTGCTCCGCCTTGCTCTCCTGAACAACGCCGAGAATGGCGTTGATCAGCACAACGGCGAGAATGATCACCACATCGGTGGGGAAAGCCCACGCGCCGTGAGAAAGGCCCTCGTAGATCTCAAGCCCTGCCGAGATAGCGGCAGCGACAATCAGAATGATGGTCATAGGCTCGGCCAACTGCTTGAAGAAGCGGTGGAGCATGGACTCCTTCTTCCCTTCGGCCAGCTTGTTTTTGCCGTTTTCGGCCAGGCGCCGTTCGGCCTCGGCCGCACTGAGACCATTCTCGGTAGTTTGTTTCTCTGCCAGAACTTCGCTTTGTTCCTTGAGATACTCCTTCATGAAAAATCCTCCAAAAATATTTTTTGCGATAAAAAAACTCATATACAGCAAAACTGTATATGAGTCTCATTCCTGAAGATAAACCAGACGGCAAGCCGTCACGATGTTGATTTATCGGGCATCGAAAGACCGATACCGAATTACTCCCTCAATTACACAGTTTATTATAGCGCCGTTTTGTGAACGCGGCGTATCGAAATATTTAATTTTCTGTTAAACAGCGATCTGCGCAAACAAAAAGAGAATAGGCAGAAAACACCGCCTGCAAGGCAATCTTCACATCCTATTCTCTTCCCTGCGCGAAGCGGGGGTTTTTGGTGGGCCTTCAGGGACTCGAACCCGGGACCGACCGGTTATGAGCCGGTGGCTCTAACCAACTGAGCTAAAGGCCCGTACCCGTTTATTATACCCCATTTCCCTATTTTTGTCAAGCAATTTAGGCCAAAAAGCAGACAAAAGCAAAAGCAAAAACAGACGCCTCCCGTGGGAGGCGTCTGCCGATGATTGAATTAGTCAACCAGCTTAATCAGTGCCATCTCGGCTGCGTCGCCGCGACGGGGACCAAGCTTGTAGATCTGGGTATAGCCACCAACGCGCTCTGCGTACTTGGGGGCGATTTCGTTGAACAGCTTGGACACAACTTCTTCTTTGGTGATATATGCCAGCGCTGCACGGCGAGATGCAAGAGTGTTCTTCTTGCCAAGGGTGATCATCTGCTCTGCGATGGAGCGGACTTCCTTAGCGCGAGTCAGGGTGGTCTCAATCGAGCCGTTCTCGAGTAAATAGGTCACCATGCCTCTCAACATCGCCTGTCTGTGCGCGGTGGGTCTGCCGAGTTTTCTGGTTCCGGGCATTGCAATTCCCTCCTTCTGCTGTAGATATTATACAAATTATTGCGCAATCGCAAGTAAGCAAACGGGCTTACTCCTCTTCCCTCTTGAGGTCGAGGCCAAGCGAATGCAGTTTGAAAATGACTTCTTCAAGCGACTTCTTACCGAGGTTACGAACCTTAATCATGTCCTCCTCGGTGCGGTTGGTCAAATCTTCGACCGTATCAATGCCTGCGCGCTTCAAGCAGTTGAAGCTGCGGACAGACATGTCAAGCTCCTCAATGGTCATCTCAAGGACTTTCTCTTTGATCGTCTCTTCACGCTCAACCATGATCTCTGCCTTCTTTGCCTCATCGGACAAGTTTACAAACAGGTTGAGATGCTCGTTGAGAATCTTGGCACCAAGAGAAATCGCTTCTTTGGCCGAAATGGTTCCGTTGGTCAGAACCTCAAGTGTAAGCTTATCGTAATCGGTGATGTTGCCGACGCGAGTGTTCTCCACCGTGTAGTTCACATTGTAAACAGGGGTGTAGATTGAGTCGGTGTAAATCGTGCCGATCGGTGCGGAAGTGGCGTTGCCAAGCGCTGCAGTATGGATCTGCTTGTTCTTCTCCTGGGAAACGTAGCCGCGTCCCACATCGAAGGTCAGCTCCATAAAGAAGCGGGCATTTTCACCAAGCGTTGCGATGTGCTGCTCGGGATTCAGGATCTCGAGCTCCGCATCCTGCTTGATGTCACCTGCGGTTACCGTGCAGGGGCCGGTCATGTCGATCACAACCGTCTTGGGAGCACCGCCGTAAAGCTTTGCCGTAATTCCCTTGACATTCAGTACGATCTCGGTGACATCCTCCTTCACGCCGGGAACGGTCGAGAATTCATGGAGAACGCCGTCGATCTTGATACTGGTGACAGCCACGCCGGGGAGCGAGCTGAGCAGTACTCTGCGCAGCGAGTTGCCGAGCGTAATGCCGTAACCTCTTTCCAGAGGCTCAACGATGAACTTTCCGCTTTTCCCATCATCACTCAGATTAACTGTAGTAATATTGGGCTTTTCAATCTCAATCATTCCAAATAACCCTCCTATAGAATATTTTGATTTGGTTGCGGCCTGCGGATGCCCTTCCCTATCGGAGGGCCAAAGCCGCCGGGTTACAATATATTCATGCGCATTCCCCGTACTGCCTCACGGCGTCGCGGACAAGCGCACCGGGGAGGCAATTACTTGGAATAGAACTCAACGATAAGCTGCTCTTCAACAGGAAAGTCAATATCTTCTCTGGTGGGGATTGCCACAACCTTAGCGGTCATGTTAGCAGCATCGAGTGCGAGCCACTTCGGAGGCTGAGCAACCGAGTTGGTCTCAATGTTAGCCTTGATTCTTGCGTGGCCGCGGCTGGACTCCTTAACGGCGACAACCATACCGGGCTTTACAAGGAAGCTGGGGATGTTGACCTTGCGGCCATCCACAGTGAAGTGTGCGTGGGTTACCATCTGACGAGCCTCTGCACGGGTCATGGCGAATCCAAGGCGGTATACCACGTTGTCAAGGCGGCGCTCCATCAGGGAGAGGAGGATCTCACCGGTCTGACCGGTCATTCTCTCTGCCTTCTCGTATGCCAGACGGAACTGCTTCTCCTGAACACCGTAGATAAACTTAACCTTCTGCTTCTCCTTGAGGTGTACAGCATACTCGCTCTGCTTTCTGCGGACATCACTCTGAGAATGACGGATGGTTTCCGACTTAGAGCTGCCGGTATAGCCCATAGTTGCAGGAGAAATACCCAGCGTCTTGCAGCGCTTTACAATATTCTTTGCCATAATTATTCTCCTCCTTATGAATTAAACG
>JAFTUB010000081.1 GCA_017466495.1 Clostridia bacterium | reverse complement strand
GAGTTCTTTCATTTCCTTCGCGTTGCTTATGCTGTCCTCTTGCGGAATACGGTATTTATTTTTTGTCGGTGGAGATAAGGGGAGTCGAAGCAGATCGAAGCATTTTGCGCCGCACAACCTCAGACCAAAACCGAAGTGCGGCGCAAAATGCAAGACCGACTCCCCGCATCCAAATATGAACCTTATCCCCTGCCGCAGTATCTGTTTTTACCGACATCCCTGCCTCACACCCCCAATATGCCCACACAAAAAATTGCATACCGACGAGAAGTGACCACATAAAAAAACATTGAAAAGCACATCATCCACCGCCTACCCGTTCAACTCCCTTGACATTCTTGCAACTATAATTTATAATTATCCTAGAACCTCTCACAAAACACAATACACATGAGGATGCCACATGAAAACGATCAAAAAAACATTTGCCGCATTGCTTGCAGTTATGTTCATGATTCTCTCCCCTGTGCCCCCCATGATCTCCGCAGAAGAACCGGAACTTACAAACCGTTTTTCGGGAAAAACCGTCTCCATTCTGGGCGACAGCATCTCCACTTATGAAGGTTTTTCCAACAACACCGCATACAACTCCACCATCGGCAGCAACACGATCTACTACGCCGACGGACGGCTTGGAGTCGAACTCCCCGACACCTGGTGGCGACAGACCATTGATGCGCTGGATATGAAGCTCCTCGTCAACAACTCATGGAGCGGCTCAACGGTGTTTTACCCCCGAAAAGGCAACAATTCCGTTGGCTACCGGACTCGCTGTGTCAATCTGCACAATGACCGCACCGGCGAAGAGCCGGATGTGATCATCGTGTTCATGGGCACCAACGATTTCAGCTACTATCAATCCACCCTGGGCACCGCAGAGATCGACTATGATGCGCTGATCAAGACCGTTGATGATGGCACCTATCATTACGCTTCTCCCAAAACCACATGTGAAGCCTATGCCGTCATGCTTCACAAAATGATCACGCGCTATCCCGATGCCGAAATCTACTGCATGACCCCGACGGCCCGCCGCTACCCCGACAAAAAGGACAATTATGCCGACGTGGGACAACCCACCGCGTTCAACGCCGAACTGACCAGGATCATCCGACATTTCGAATGCACACCCGTGGATCTGGAGAACTGCGGAATCGTCAAGGATGCCAAAATTTTTGACACCTATATGGGAGACGGCCGCGTACATCCCAATCCGCAGGGAATGGATCTCATCACCAACGCACTGATCTCTGTTATGCTGGGCACCCCTTCAACCACAAGCCGCGTAGATTATGCCCTGTCCGATGTGAAATGCAGCACGGAACGTGCTTCGCTCCTGACCGGCGGCAGGTTCACCGCCGATCTGCAGACCGAATCCGGTCTGATGGAAGAGGTAAGGGTGACCATGGGCAGCAGGGATATCACCGATACCTGCTATGCCAACGGAAAAATCAACATTCCCAAGGTAACGGGCGACATTAAAATCACCGCAAGAGCCGTGTATCCCCCGGCCGATTATCGCTGGGAATTTGAAGGGAAGAATGCGGTCTCTGTGGGGGAACAGGATAATGCACTGAAGGCAATCGAGGGTACGCTCAGCAACGGAATCCTTCAGAATATCAGATACCGGCTGGAGAAGCCCGTTCTGCTTCGCAGCGATCTTCCCTGGGCTGTGGAATTCCGTGCCGGGGGAAAATGGAGCGGTATGCTGCTGTCCGCCCGGGAAAAAGCGTCCACAAACGGGAACACCTATCTGTTCAAAACCAATTCCGATTCCGGCCTCATCGGTCTGGGTGAGCGCGCAAACGAACAGTATGAAAACTACGGCGTTGCGCTGGAGGGCCTGGGTGTAGATACGGAATCGTCCCACACCTACCGCCTGGAAAACCGAATCGCTGCCGACGGCACCAATTCTGTTTTTCTGTTTGTGGACGGCACAGCGTACGGCGAAGCAAATCATTTCTTCATCGGCGGCACCAAGGATCAGAACAGCTCCGTAAACTGGGCCGGCGGACAGGATTTTGAATTTTCCTATATCGGTGCCGACGGACACGAGATCAAAAACTGCAGACTGGAATTTCTTCACGTTTCCGAATGCACTCACCTCTATCAGGGGAGATTATGCTCCGCCTGCGGATCGGCCGATCCAAATGCCCCGCAAAGCTCCGTCAAATCCCTCCCCTCCCGCGGAGTCCTTTGCCTTCGCTGATCCGATCTTTTCAATTATTTGGCCCGCAAAAAACTTTCATCCGCCGCGAAAAGCCCTTGCTTTCGCGGCGGATTTGTGCTACAATATACCCAATCAAACTACCCGCGGCGGGCGCGGAGGGGGGGATCCCCCTTCGTTCCCGTCGATTTGTGCTGTTCACCGCAGCAAAGGAGAATATCATGGCCAACATTTTTGACCTGTTCAAGCAAATCGAGCAGCCCCGCGAAACTTCCACCGCCCCCATCACCCACCTCATCGTGGGACTGGGCAATCCCGGAGCCGAGTACGCCAATACCCGCCACAATGCGGGCTTTCTGTCGCTGGAATATCTGCGGCAGACCAAGAACACCCGCATCGACCGGGCCAAATTCAAGGCGCTGGTGGGTGAGTGCACCATCGGCGGGGTCCGCGCCCTGCTGATGCTCCCTCAGACCTTCATGAACGCCTCGGGAGAGGCGGTACGGGAGGCTGCCGATTTCTACAAGATCCCTCCCCAGAACATCATTGTCGTGTTCGACGACATCTCCCTGGAGGTGGGGCGTCTGCGGGTTCGGGGCAAGGGCAGCGACGGCGGCCACAACGGCATAAAAAGCATCATCTACCAGCTGGGGGCAGACAACTTCCCCCGCATCAAGGTGGGGGTTGGGCAGAAGCCCCACCCCGACTACGACCTGGCCGCATGGGTGCTCTCCAACTTCACCCCCGGTGAACAGAAGGCCCTCTTCTCGGCCTTTCCCACCGTCTGCCGCGGCATCGAGCTGCTGCTGCAGGGCAAAACCGATGAAGCTATGCAGGCCTGCAACGGCTTCCGTCCCGAGGTAGAGGCATGAGTGCAATTCTCTGCGATCTCATCCGGGCCGACCGGGAATATATGCAGCTTTTCGATGCGGTGGAGGCACAGTGGAAGCCCAAGCCCCTGCCCATCGCCGTCACGGGTCTGTGCGAGGGTGCGGCGGGTGCGCTGTACATTTCGCTGATCCGCGACCTGCGGGATCGCTTCTCCTGCCCGGTGCTGATGGTCTGCGCCGAGGAGCGGGAGGCGGTTCGCCTACGCAATTTCTTTGCCAACTTTGATCTGAAGGCCGCCTTCTACAGCGCCCGCGATCTCAATCTCTATAACATTGTGGCCTCCCACGAAACTGAGCAGGAGCGTGTTGGGGTCCTTTTC
>JAFTUB010000080.1 GCA_017466495.1 Clostridia bacterium | reverse complement strand
GGGTCACGGGCGCCAATGAGCTTGGAGGGGGACATGATAACCAGCGAATATGCGCCGTCCAGTACCTCCATAGCACCGCTGACCGCCATTTCAATGGAAGGTGCCGTCAGCCGGCAACGGGTGATCTCATACATAATGACCTCGGTATCGCTGGTGGAATGGAAGATCGCCCCCTCCAACTCCAGCTTTTCCCGCAGTACAGCCGCATTGGTGATGGCACCGTTGTGGGCCACCGCAAGGCCGCCCTTGACATGATTGGCGACCAGGGGCTGCGCCTCGGCGCGGGTAAAGGCACCGGAGCCGTAGAGTACATGGCCCAGAGCAATATTTCCCTGCCCCAGCTTGCGCATCACCGACTCGGTAAACACATCGTTGACCAGGCCGAGATCCTTGTGCGCCGTCATCAGGCCGTCGTCGTTGACCACAATGCCGCAGCTGGCCTGTCCGCGATGTTGAAGGGCATACAGCGCATAGTAAGCGGCAGAGGCTACATTGACTGCCTCATTGCCCTCGGGCATATAAATGCCAAACAAACCGCACGCCTCGTGAATCTTGTCATTTTCCATCATAAAAACCACTCTCCGTTCATTAAAGTAAAGCAAACCGCACCGCGATGCATATCGGTATAAGCGAAAAAACCGTCAAAATCGTACAGCTGTCCTTTGTGCGGACGCTCCGATCCCGACGGCGGCAGAAGGTGCAGAGACAGTGTGGGCAGGCGGACACTTCATGAGCCGCTCAAACAGGCAATGCTTCTGTCCCGTCATCTTCATCTGCACGATTCCCTTCCCTGTGTAGTAGAAAAAACAAAAATGCGCATGATCATTCAACCAATGCGCACAAAGCAAGCAAGCGCTCCGACCCAAAGACCGCAACGCTGGATTGCCCATAGCGCAGGCAATTTACGGTTGCCGCATAGAAACGCTCACACCGTATCTGCGAGCTTATATGGCCAAATATCGGTTATATTTTACCACATTCCGTGCCGCATTGCAAGCCCTTTGACAAAAAATTGTTTGTTCCCCTAAAATCCGCCGCCGCAATTCCCGCTCCTTCTGCAAATTTATACAGCAGGAGAGAAAAAGCAGATCCGGAACACCGCATCAAATGCGGTGTTCCGGACCAAACCGATCGAACTTATCTTCTGAAGCCGCGGGCGTCACGACGCTGGGGCTTCTTGAGAATGCTCATGATATCGTCAAACTCATTGTCCGAGAGTACGGGATCACCCGACTCGGTGGGGACAGTATAGGTCTCCTCGATCATGCCGAGATCATCATCCTCGGGCTGAGCGGCAACGGGCTCCGCCTGCTGCAGGGGAAGCTCACGGCGAGGAATGCGCTGCTCGGCAGTGGGCTGGGCAGGTTTAGCCTCAGCAGCCTTCTTCTGCTCGGGCTGCTTCACGCTTGCACCGCGTGCGGCCTTCACCGACGCCATGTCACCCTTGTCCTTCTTGAAACCGGTGGCGATAAGGGTCACCTTCAGGGTGTCCTCAAGCTCGGGATCGAATGCAGCACCCCAGATCACAGTTGCATCGGGATGTGCTTCCTGTGCGATGAGGCTGGAGCAGAGCTCGACATCCTCCAGACCGATATCGGGAGAAGCGGTGATGCTCACCAAAATGCCGTCTGCACCCTCGATGGAGGTCTCCAGCAGGGGGCTGGAAATTGCCTCGCGGGCAGCCTGCTCGGCCTTATCCTTGCCCTCGCCCTTACCTACGCCCATATGTGCAAAGCCTGCATCCTTCATGATGGCGGTAACGTCGGCGAAGTCCAGGTTAACAAAACCGGAGATATTGATCAGCTCAGAGATGCTCTGCACACCGCGGCGGAGAACATCGTCTGCGCACTCAAATGCGTTGGCCAGGGTAATGCGGTTGTCGGAAACCAGCTTCAGGCGCTCGTTGGGGATGATCACCAGGGAGTCAACATAGTCCTCCAGGTTAGCGATACCCGCCTCAGCCTGCTCCATGCGGCGCTTGCCCTCAAAGGCAAAAGGCTTGGTCACGATACCGACGGTGAGAATACCCATTTCCTTTGCCACGCGGGCAACGATGGGTGCTGCACCGGTACCGGTTCCGCCGCCCATACCCGAGGTGATGAACACCATATCGGTACCGGCAAGAGCGGCCTTGATATCCTCAAGGTTCTCCTCTGCTGCACGGGCACCGATCTCGGGGTTTGCACCTGCGCCGTGACCCTTGGTGATCTTCTCACCGATCACGATCTGGTTGGGGGCGTTTGAGACACGGAGGGCCTGAACATCGGTATTGATGGCAATGAAGCCCACCCCACGGATGTTGGTCTCGATCATGCGGTTGACAGCGTTGTTTCCGCCGCCGCCTACGCCTACTACTTTAATGCTTACGCCGCTATCATAGCTGTCGTCGTGTTCAAACGTCATGTGAATATCCTCCCGATTTATATAATCTGCATTTTTTGTCATCCTGATCAGCCCACACGGGCCGACAATATACCTACTCTATATGATATACGAAATTTCGTGATTTTGCAATACCTTTTGCGAAAATTTATGCAAAATTTCTTCAACTTTTTTTCAATCGCGCCAAAGGATGGTATAATCTGTCATTTTATCCAGAATCGCGCTGCCCTCTGCAGGGTTGGAAATGTCCACGAATGCCCCCGCTTTTCCGCTGAATGTCCCATCAGCCAGGATCTTTTCCACCAGGGTCAGCTTCAGGGCAGTATCCAGGCAGTCACCCATGGTCACCGCGTAACAGCTGTCTAGGATCATGCGCACATCAAACCGGCTGTCGATACGGAGCAGGTCGGTTCTGCTGTAGAGGGTGCTTGTCCTGTGTTCGGCCAGAATGTCGAGGACATAACCCATATCAACTTCTCCGGCAAATTCCACATACTCGCCTGTCACAGCTCTGCGCACATCGGGCAAAATCAGCTGCACCAGTCCCCGGGTACGGCAGTCCGCAGGCTGACACCCGCATTCCAGCACCACCAGATCCCGGGTCAGAATGACCCATTCTCCGTTGACCTCGAGATAATAGGCCCCTTCACGCGGGGTGCAGATGAGCGTCACCGTGTCGGGCAGATGCCGCTCAAGCCGGACGTCGGCCAGATAGGGATTCGCACGAAGAACAGCCGCACGCACGGCATCACGGTCAATGGTGTAGAGCCTGTCCCCCGGAGTGAGCGCAGCTGCATCCAGCACTGCCGCGGTCTCGGGTGTTCCCTCCACCGTCACCGTTTCCAGCCGGAACATGGCATCAAACACCCCGAAGAGCACACCGAAAAGCACAGCCCCCACCGCCAGCAGCAAAAAGAGGACCAGTCCTCCTCCCAGGCGCCGGGACACTGTGTTCTTCTTCCTGACATCTTCTTTCTTTCCGCGCGGGGATGCTTCCGCTCGCGGACGGGGCGGCACCGTCGGTTTTGCCCGGGGCGGGGCCATATTCCCAGCATGGGTCATGGGGACACCTCCTCATGTTCAATCTTTTGCGTTTACCAGGCGACAGATCTCTTCATAAATCACTTTGTTGGCATCGGTACGGGCAAAAGCCGAAATGGCCTGTTCCATGGCGGCGCGGCGGGTATCGTCCTCCAACAGGCTCCCCACCTCTGCCGCAACCCTCTCGGGAGTCAGATCTTTTTCTTCGATCAGCAGGGCCGCCCCTGCATCGGAAAGCACTTTGGCATTTTTGTACTGATGGTTCGCGGCCACATAGGGCGAGGGGATCAGCAGGCAGGCCTTGCGTTGTACTGCCAACTCGGACAGGGTCATGGCCCCTGCACGGTTGACCACCAGATCGGCCGCCGCCATCTGCTCGGGCATATCGTAGATATACTCCACCAGACGGAGGTTGTCCTTCCCTTCCAGGCCGTAGGCTTTGAACTTTTCCTTGGCCGCCTCGTATTCCAGCGCCCCCGTGGCATGAAGATGCAGGACATCGGGATGCTGCAGGCCGTAATCCCGCATCAGGGCCAGCATGGCGTCGTTGACGGGCTCAGCCCCCATGCTGCCTCCGCAAGAGAGGATCATCCGCCGATAACCGACGATGCCCAGCTTTTCTCTGGCGGAATCCCGGTTCAGGGTGCCGAACTGTCCGCGAAGGGGATTGCCCACCACCATCAGCTTTTCCTTGGCATCCAAACGATCGGCGCTTTCGGCAAAGTTGAGCATGATGCGGTCGACATAAGCCTGGAGACGGCGCACCGTCACCCCGGGCAGTGCGTTGGATTCATGCACAGCGGTTGGAATCCCCATACGGGATGCCGCCACCAGCACCGGCCAGCAGGCGTAGCCGCCGGTACCCACCACGATGTCGGGCTTGAACTCGGCGATAAGCTTCTTGGCACGGATGGGGGAAACAAAGGCAAGCCATGCCGCCTTAAGGTTAGCGGGAGACAGGGAGCGGCGGAAGCCCCGCACCTCCACATGGTAGAGGGGATATCCCGCAGCGGGAACCAGTTTGTTTTCTATCCCGCGGGAGGTGCCCACAAAGGCGATCTCGGCTGAGGGATCGTTTTGCTTGATGGTATTGGCAATGGCAATGGCGGGGTTGACATGACCTCCGGTGCCGCCGCCGGTCATAAGAACACGCATGATGCCCTTCCTTTCGGTTGTAGTATGTTCAGCTTCGTTTTTGGTAGGAGTAACGGGAGACGGAGAGGACAATGCCCATCTCGGTCATGAGGATCACAAGCGATGTTCCCCCGGAGCTGAAGAAGGGGAGCGAAATTCCGGTATTGGGAATGAGCGCGGTCACGACCCCAATATTGAGGATAGCCTGCATGGTCACCTGGGTGACGATTCCGAACACCAGTAGCGAGGAATAGAGGTCGGGCGCGTTGCGGGCGATAAGATAACCCCGCCAAGCCAAGCCAAGGAAGAGTGCCATCACGGCCACTGCCCCCACAAAACCAAGCTCCTCACAGATAATTGAAAAGATAAAGTCATTTTGGGGCTGAGAAACATAGCCCGATTTCTGGAAGCTGTTGCCCAGTCCGACACCGAAGAACCCTCCCGAACCGATGGCGTACAGCCCCTGAAGGTTCTGATAGGCCTCATCCCGTGCAATGTCCTTGGGAATGCTGTGTGGATCGAAGAGGACCATTTTCCAGACCTCAATTCGGGTCCCGCCGTAGTTCGAAAATACGATCAGGCCAACAGCAGCAACCATCAGGATCGCGCCTGCAATAAACAGATACTTCATGTTGACCCGTCCCACAAACATCATCACCACACCGATACCGGCGATAATTATCGTGCCTGAGATATGGTGTTCCAATGCTACAAGGCCCGCAATCAGACCGAAAACACAGCAGCTGCCGCCAAATCCCCACAGCAGGGGGTGACCGCCGGGGCGTGTGTCGGTGATTTTTTCACTGAATTTCGAGAGATACCAGGCCATCATCATGATCATGGCCAGCTTTGCCAGCTCTGAGGGCTGGAAGGTTCCCACTCCAGGGATATAAAGCCACCGTTGAGCATCACCCTCCGCAAGACCGACACCGGGGATCAACACCAGCAAAAGCAGAACAATAGCAAAACCGTACCCCGGGAAAGTCAGCATCCTGATACCGCGGATGGGGATGTAAAGGCAGAGGAACATGGCGATGAGCCCGATAACGGCAAACAAAAGATACCGCTTGAAAAAGTATAGACTGTCACCGTATTTGAAGCTTGCATAAGCATAGCTCGCGCTGAAGCCCATGATCACTCCAAATGCCAACAGGGCGAGGACGATCACCAGAAAGGGACGGTCAATGCCGGTGAGAACGCGGACATACTTAGCGTCCTCTTCCCGTCGGCGTTCCTCCAGGGCAAGCTCCTTCTGCTGCTGCCGAAGCGCTCTGGCGGACACGGGAACCGGATGCACTTCTCTGCGCTGAGACGTTTGCGCCGGCCGCACGGGACGTGCGGGACGGGACAGACGCTGCGGAGGGGTTTCCCGCGATGAGGGCGTATGTGCTTGATTGGGCCGCTCCTGCATGGACGTCCCTCCTTTCGTCAACGGTAGAGATTAAAGGCCGAAATAGGCCAGGGCGCAGGCGGCAACGGTGACGAGAGAGAAGACCGTGACGATCTTGATCTCGCTCCAGCCGCACATTTCAAAGTGATGGTGAATGGGGGTCATTTTGAAGATCCGCTTGCCGTGGGTCAGCTTGAAATAGCTCACCTGCAGCATCACCGAGGCGGTTTCCACGATGTACACGATACCCATGACCACCACCAGAAGGGGCGAGCCCAGCATGAATGCGCCGCCCACCACCAGGCCGCCTAAGAACAGGGAGCCGGTGTCCCCCATGAAGACCCGCGCGGGGTAGAAATTGTACACTAAGAAGCCCAGGGTGCCGCCGATCACCAGCGCGCCCCAAAGGCCGAGGGAAGAATCCCGGAAAAGGAAGGCAAGGACAGCGAAGAAGACACCGATCACCATGGTCACGCTGGAGGCAAGACCGTCGATGCCGTCGGTGAGGTTGACGCTGTTGATCATGCCCGTGATCAGCAGAAGCGCCACCGCGTAGTAGAAAATCCCCAGCTCAAGCTCAATGCCGAAATAGGGGATAACCAGGGTGGTATCCAGCCAGCCGCAGAGCCGCATGACAATGAGATACAGGGCAGCGGCAATGAGCTGGAGAAGGAACTTCTGATAAGCCCGCAGGCCCTCGTTCTGCTTCTTGAGCAGCTTGGCGCGGTCGTCCACCATACCGATCATTCCCCCGGCCAGGGCAAGGCCCAGGGTGGGCAGAAGGGGAAGCAGCTCGGATGAGCGCCCGAGCAGCACACTTGTGCCAAACGCCACAGCCCCCGTCGCCAGCATGGCAAAAATGAAGGAGATCCCACCCATGGTAGGGGTACCTTCCTTGGATTTATGCCAGCGGGGACCGATCTCCAGAATGGGCTGTCCCATTTTTTTGCTTTTGAGAATGGGAATGAAATAACGGGCCGCCGCCACCGTCAGCACAAAAGTCACCGCCAGCGACAGGGCGAAGAGCAAAATCAGATACACATCCATGTCAGTTTCCTCCTTCGCGGTTTTCGGCACCGATCCGCGCGGCATTTTCCCGCAGGTATGCCACCACCTCTTCGGCAGCCACGGCACGGCTGGCCTTTACCAACAGAATATCCCCGGGGCGCAGAACCTTCAGCAGCATCTCGCCGCTGATGTCCTTCCGTCCGCAGTCGAGGTTTACATACACCCCATCGGCGCGCATACCGGCACGGATCGCCCCAAGGGCGATCTCCTCGGCGCTCTCCCCCAGGGTGAAGAGATAGTCGATTTTATGCTGGGCAACGCTGATTCCCAGCTGGTGATGCATCAGTACCGAATCGGTACCCAGCTCACGCATATCCCCCAGCAATGCCGCCGTGCGCAGACCGCTGTTCTGTGCTCCCATCTCGCTGAGCACCTCCAGGGCGGCACGCATGGACTCGGGGCTGGCGTTGTAGCAGTCCTCGATCACCGTCACCCCGGCAATCTCGCAGATGCTCTGGCGCATATCGGCGTTGCGAAATTGGGAAAGCCCGGTACGTATCTCGGCTTCACTCATGCCCATCATGACCCCCACCGCATAGGCGAAGAGGGCGGCATAGACATTGTGCTGCCCCGGCACGGGGATCTCCACATTGGTGACTACATGACGGCCGTGGAGGAGGTCGAAGGTCATCCCCCTCACACCGTGGCGCAGATTCACAGCGCGGAAATCGGCGCGGCGGTTATGAATGCCCACAAACACAGGACGGCGGCCCTCCAGCTCCTCGCGGAACAGCAAAGGCTCATCCCCGTTGCAGAGGAGGATGCCATCCGCCTTCAGGCCGTGGGTAATCTCCAGCTTGGCGCGGCAGATGTTCTCCCGCGTTCCCAGCTGCTCCAAGTGTGAGGATCCGATGGTGGTGACAATGGCAATATCGGGGCAGGCGATGCGGCTCAGATAGTCGATCTCCCCCAGACCGCACATTCCCATCTCGGCCACCGTCGCTTCGGTACCGGCGGGCGTGGCCAGCAGGGTCATGGGCAGGCCGATTTCGTTGTTGTGATTGCCCGCAGTTTTGTGTACCCGGTGCGTAGATCCCAGCACCGCGGAGATAAACTCCTTGGTGGTGGTCTTGCCTACGCTTCCGGTGACGGCAATCATTTTTCCGCCTGCGCGTCCGGCATAGTCACGGGCAAGCTTACCCAGGGCAAGGAGAACATCCTGCACCACCACAATGGCAACGCAGGAGGGAATCTGCTCGGGAAGGTGCGCCGCCAGTACGCAGGAGGCACCGGCTTCCGCGGCAGCGGAGATATAGGCATGGCCGTCCACCCGTTCCCCCGCAAAGGCAAGGAAGAGAGTCCCCTCCTCCACCTCACGGGAATCGGTGGCCACAGCATTAAAGGACACCGAGCCGTCACAGCCGAAGCAATGCAGCTCGCCCGATACCAGCGCGGCCAGCTCGGCCGCCGTATATGTCAGAAGCGACAAAACACTTTTCATGTTCCCATCACCTTTCTCATCCGGTCTGTTCTATCTTCGTCTACGTATTTTTCTCGTTTTTCCAGCCCTCGGCGGCACGTCTGACCAGCGCCGCTTCATCAAAGGGTGTCCGCCCGCGGCGGGTGATCTCATACTGCTCATGCCCCTTCCCTGCCAACAGGATAATGTCCCCTCTGCGGGCAGTTTTCACGGCATAGGCGATGGCCTCGGCGCGGTTGGGAATCACTGCATGGGGCCGCTCACGGTCCATCCCGCGCAGAATATCCCGCAGAATCGCTTCGGGGTCCTCGCCCCGGGAATTGTCGGAGGTCAAAATGACGAAATCTGCCATTTCGGCGGCAATGCGCCCCATAGGCTTGCGCTTGGTGGGATCTCTGTCCCCGCCGCAGCCGAAGAGCAGCACCACCCGTCCGTCGCCCTGCCGCAGTTCTCGTGCGGTGCGGAGGAGCTTTTCCAGGGCATCGGGGGTGTGAGCGTAATCGATGTACACCGAGAAGGGCAGCTGTGCCGGCAAAACAACCCGCTCCATACGCCCGGGGATCCCCGACAGCCGCGCCAACGCGGTCTGAACGGTATGCGGCGGAATGCCCAGTTCCCGGGCGCAGGCGGCGGCAAGCAGACTGTTCTCGGGTGTGAACCGCCCGGGAATGGGGGATTCCACCCCAAAAGCGCCGTCGGGTGTTTCCAGCCGATATTCCACCCCCGCATCCCCGCGGAAGCGGATCTCCCGAGCAAGGTAATCGGCCTCCCCATACTGGGAGCAGAGGACAGCCCTGCCGCGGCAGGCCGCGGCGACCGTCCCGCCGGCCGGATCGTCCCGATTGACGATCCCGATGTCACAGGCGGCAAAGAGCTTCATCTTAGCCGCCAGGTAATTTTCCATGGTGCCGTGAAAGTCAAGATGCTCGGGGGTCAGATTGGTAAAGATCCCCGCCGCAAAGTGCAGAGGTGTCAGTTTGCCCAGCGCAAGGGCATGGGAGGTTGCCTCCATCACCACCGTGGTGACCCCGTCCTCCCGCATCTCCGCCAACATCCCATAGAGATCGGCGGGATCGGGGGTGGTCATGTTGGCCAGGGGGTCCTGGGGATCGGCGGCCAGGGGACGATCCCCCGATCGGCATCCCACCGTACCAATCAGCCCCGTGCGCTCTCCCGCTTCTTCCAGAATGGCGCAGAGCATTCGGCTGACCGAGGTCTTGCCGTTGGTCCCCGTCACCGCCACCAGCTGCATTTCCGCGGCCGGATGGCCGAGAAATGCATCCCACAGGCAGGCCAGGGCCGCACGGGTGTCGGGAACGCAGATCACGGGGACGGAAAGCTTTCCGATACACCCCTCGGACACCACAGCTGCAGCGGCGCCCGCCGCAGCCACCTCGCACAGGTGGGCGTGGCCGTCGTGGTGCAGACCGCGGATGCAGACGAAGAGGTCGCCTGCCCGCACCCGTCGGGAATCGGAAGCAATACCGCTGATTTCGGGGTCGGCTCCCCCGGTGAGGGCGGAAATCCCCGCCTCACGCAAAAGATCGGAAAGACGCATACAGCCTCCCAAACAGTGAATTTGCCCTGCATTTTCACGTCCGGAAACAGTACGTCCGATTTTCTTTAGTCTGTGCCGTCCAGGTAGCGGAATTCCACCGTGACAATAGTACCCGGTGCAACAGCTGTATCCGCGGCGGGGGACTGTGCCACCACCACTGCACCGCTTCCGCTCTGGTAGTTTTGGGTGCCGTCGATGCGGACATTCAGCCCTGCATCGATGAGCATCTTATTGGCCGCGCTGGCCGATTTTCCCATGACATCGGGGACATTGACCGTGGCGGCAGGGGTCTCGGTACCGGTGTAGAAGATCACACGGCCAGTGTTTTTGGCCAGCTGACTGCCGCCGGCGGGAATCTGCGCCGTCACCTTGGTACCGTCGCCTATCACCTCGTATTCCAGGCCCACATAGCCCATGCTGGTCACAGCGTCGCTGACCAGCCAGCCGGTGTAATCCAGCAGGTTGACCTCCAGCTTTGCCAGCTCCTCTTCGGTATACCTGGCCTCA
This sequence comes from Clostridia bacterium, assembly GCA_017466495.1. Taxonomy (GTDB): domain Bacteria; phylum Bacillota; class Clostridia; order Oscillospirales; family CAG-272; genus SIG693. The sequence continues at coordinate 5,979 of JAFTUB010000080.1, read as the reverse complement.
ACGCCCATATAGGGCAGTACCACCTCAAGGAAATTGGAGACATAGGGCGCGGCCACGATGGAGCCGTACACACTGCCGTTCATGGGTTCGTCCACCATGATCAGCACGGCGATCTGGGGGTTTTCCGCGGGAGCAAAGCCCACAGTGGAACCGATGCGCAGGGTCTTCTCCCCGTTGGCATCGAATTTATCGTTTTTCTCGGAGGTACCCGTTTTGGCCGCCACGCGGTATCCTGCCACATAGGCGTTCTTTGCGCCGCCGTCCCCCGACACACCTTCCTCCAGGATGTCGATGAGGGTACGGCAGGTCGCTTCGCTCACCACCTGACGGCGGGGAGAATCGTCATAGGTTTCGATCACATTGCCGTCATCGTCCACGAAGGCTTTCATCAGATGAGGGGTAACCAGGTAACCGCCGTTGGCCACCGCGCAGATGGCGGTGAGCTGTGCAATGGGGGTCACCTTGAAGTTCTGGCCGAAGGAGGCGGTGGCCAGGTCGACGATGCTCATTGACGAGTGGAAAATGGTCGATGCCTCGCCGGGGAGGTCGATCCCGGTCTTCTCCCGGTAGCCAAAGGCACTCACATAACTGGTAAATTTGTCGATCCCCAGCTTTTGTGAAATGGTCATGAGCACCGGATTGCAGGACTGCTGTAATCCCACTGTAAAAGTGACGTGACCGTGGCCGGAGAGCTTGTGGCAGTGGATCGGTCTCGACCACCCAGGGACGATCAAGCCGCCCGAGCAATAGAAGGGATCCGATGGAGAGACCACCTTCTCCTCCAGGCACATGGCTGAGGTGATGATCTTAAAGGTGGATCCGGGCTCATACAGTTCGGTGACCACCTTGTTGTTCCACATGGCGTACCGCAGCTCCGAAAGCAGCTTATTATACTCCTCACTTCCCTCGGTGTAACCAGATGCCACCAGCTTTGCCATAGACTCGTCATTGAGCGTCCAGGGATCGTTGAGGTTGAAATCCCCCTTGGTAGCAATGGCCAGCACCGCTCCGGTATTGACATCCATGGCAACGCCGCAGACGCGGTTTGCCGCGCCCGACTCAAGGTAGGTAGCCTCCAGCTGACGCTCAAGCTCATACTGGATGCGCAGGTCGATGGTGGTGACCAGATTTGCGCCGTTTTGCGCATCGATGTAGCTTTGATACTTGAAGGGCATCTCCCGGGCGTAGCCGTCCCGGGCAACGATGTAGTATCCGTCTTCCCCGGACAGCTGTTCGTCATACTTCTTCTCCAGCCCGAACAGGCCGTTGCCGTCGGTGCCGGTAAAGCCGATGGTGTGGGCGGCAAGATTGTCGTAGTTGTAGTTGCGGCGGGTGGTGGCTTCCAGATAGATCTGGGTCTGCAGGCCATGGGCATCGATGAAAGCCCGAACAGCCTCAGCCTCGGCCTCCTCCACATTCCGCGCCACCGTTTTGTCCAGCATTTTGGTGTCGGCAGCGAGTTCGTTGATCTTCTCGACACTCACGCCGAGGATCTCGCTCAACCCGTCGGAGATCAACTCCGCCTGAGGAATGAGGGACACCCCTTCGGCAGCTTTTCCGCCCTTAGCCAGGGCCTCCAGCCTTGCCTTCTCGGCTTCTTCAATGCCGTGGGGAGAGATGAACACGCGCCAGACCGTCACATTGTCGGCCAGCACCTCCATGTTGGTGTCCAGAATCTTACCCCGCTGAGCTTTGATGGTGGACTCACGGGTGATCTGATTGTTCACGATCCCCTGGTAACGCTCATAATTCCCCACCTGAATAAACAAAACGCGAACAGCAATGGCCAAAAAAAGCAGGCAGAAAAAGACAACCACAATTGCAGAACGCTGACGAACCCGGTGATCCACCGCCAGTTTTGCCATTTTTGCCACTCCCCTCGCCTGTTTTTTCTTTCCGATGAAAAAAGCCAAACGGTGAGGAGCATTCTGCTCTTCACCGTCAAACGGCTCTGCCAACGCAAAGCATTATATGCGCAGCGCCGGCAAATTATTCCGGACCCTGTCCGGTCATGCGCCGAGGGATCTCCTTAATTCACGCTGATGCCGATGGCCGACAGAAGGGTGGACAGTCCTACGCTTTCCTTGTCCTCGGTGTCAAAGGCCTCGATCATATCGATCCCGCTTACACTGATGTATTTCTTGGTGATCAGATCGGTGCCGATCATCCCCAGTTCTTCCACCGCGATCCGCTCAATCTCCCGCAGATCATTCTTGCGGTCGAGGGCTTGACTCAGTTCGCGGCGGGACTCGGCCAGTTCGGCCACCTGGGATTCCAGGCTATGTACTTCGTCAGCCGCGCCGCCTACCATGGCGGATCCCCAAACTACACTCAGCACGGTCATGGTGCAGACCAGCAGGCAGATCAGCATGGCTACGGGCAGAGGTGTTCCCTTCACCTTGGCGGCATACAGCGGAGCCGCTGCAGTCTTCTTCACGGCATAGAGGGGTACCTGCGCCGCCGACGGACGGGACTCGCTCTGCTGGATGGCGGTCTTTCTCACCGTTTCCACATTTGGCCGGGGCTGTTTTGGACGGGCATAACTTGGCTGGGGACGCACAACATTCTGCTGCGGGCGAGAGCTGTTTACCCCAACCGCGCCCAGTCCACGGTTAGCAAACCGCACACGGAGCTGATCCTCAATGGGAAGATTGGACATTTGCTGCGCTGTCGGCCGATGAGTACGGCCCGAAACGTTCTGCTGCATCATGCGCGGTGGCTCCTTTCAAAATTCTCCTCGGCAGAGGGCTCGTCCTCCGCCACCCGTTCCGCCACCCGAAGCTTTGCGCTGTGGGAGCGGGGATTTTCCTTCAGTTCTTCGGCCGAAGGCAGGACGGGTTTTCGCCCGACGGGGGACAGAATCGGCTTGTGTCCGCACACGCAGACGGGGAAATCCCGGGGACAGATACACCCGGTAGCAAGGCGGGTATAGGTTTGCTTTACAATCCGGTCTTCCAGGGAATGGAAGGTAATGATGGCAATACGGCCGTGGGGGCGGAGCAGCCCCGCCGCCGCCTCGATGGCAGGGGCAATCACATCCAGCTCTCCGTTCACCTCAATGCGAATGGCCTGGAAACTGCGCTTGGCCGGATGCTGATCCTCCCGCGCACGGGCAGGCATGGCCGAGCGGATAATGTCCACCAATTCACCGGTGGTTTCAATGGGCTTTCTCTGCCGCATCTCCACGATGCGGGATGCGATCCGCGCCGAGCACTTCTCTTCCCCATAGGTAAAAAGAATGCGCTTCAGATCAGCCTCGCTGTATTCGTTGACAACGGTATATGCACTTTTTGCGGAACGGCGATCCATCCGCATATCCAGGGGAGCATCGGCATGATAGGAAAAGCCCCGCTCCGCGGTGTCCAGCTGGTAGGAGGAAACCCCCAGATCCATGAGCACACCGTCAATTTTTTCGATGCCAAGGGAAGCACACACATCTGCAATGTGACAGAAGTTATCCCGCACCACCGTGACCCGATCCCCCAGGGGAGCAAGGCGGGCACCGGCTGCGGCAATGGCGGCTTCATCCTGGTCAATGGCAATGAGTCTTCCGGTGGTCAGCCGGGATGCAATGGCGAAGCTGTGTCCGCCGCCGCCTGCGGTTCCGTCCACATAGATTCCGTCGGGACGGATGGCAAGACCTTCAATACATTCATCCAACAGCACCGAGCGGTGCGAAAAATTCACCTGTTCCATCATTCCTGCCGCGGCTTAGAAGCCCAACTCCTTCATCTGCTGTTCCATAGCGGCTTCATCCTCGGCGGCTACCATACGCTCGTAGCCTTCCTCGGACCAAATCTCCAGGTAGCTTCCGCATCCGATGATCACCGCACTTTTGCCAAAGCCCACATATTCCACCAAAGACGGGCTGAGGAGAATACGTCCCTGAGAATCCGGGGTTGCCTCAAGGCCGTTACGGCCCCAGAAACGGTTAAGGCTGCGGGTACTGCTGCGGGGCATGGAAGCCAGCTTGGCTTCAATCTCGGCCCACTCGGCCTGAGAATAAACGGTGAGAAAACGCTCTTCCCCTTCGGAGCCGCGGATGACAATGAAAGATTCGCCCAGCTGTTCACGGTACTTTGCCGGGATAAAAAGTCTGTTTTTCGCGTCAATGGCGTGTTTATACTCGCCGCACAGCATCCGCCGCACCTCCTTTGCTTCTGCGTTTTCCCTACACGGAATGATTCAATGGGGTTTCACGGGAGTTTTTGGACAGGAAATTCAACATTTTCCACCGAAAACCGCCACACTCCACCACTTCACCTATATTATAACGCATCTCTATGGGAAATTGCAATAGGTTTATTCAATTTTTACAAAAAATTTTTTTACTTTTTGTCCGTAATTACCATATTTTTACTGGAAATTATTAACAGTTACGTTCAATGATGTAATAATTTGCAAATATTTTCCTTTATTTCCCATTTCTTTCATTCCCTTCCATTCGTCGATTCGCGTCGAACTTCACCGACGGGAACCGACATTCTCCGCCATTTCCCCACCGCACCCCACCAACTTCTCCACACCGGGGTATTTCCCGCCCCACCGGCAACAAAAAAAGCCGCCCCCGAAGGGGCGGCGTAAGCGAAGCAAAAAATATTATTTTCCCAGCAACTCAATAAGGGCAGCAATCACGCCCTCGTCATTTGAGGCAGGGGACAGGTCGCAGATTTCCCGGATCGCAGGAAGCGCGTTAGTGGGGCAAACCGCCACATCGGCGGCAGAAAGCATCTCGAAATCGTTTTCAAAATCGCCTGCTGCGTAGAGGACAGGAGGCTTTCCGTCCACCGTACACAGCTCACGCAGACGGGGGAGACGGGTGGCCTTGGAAATGCCGGCAGGCATGAATTCCAGCGTGCGGGCACCGGAACGGGTGATCGCAAGCGCACCGGGCCATCTGGTCTCTGCATCTGCCCGAAGGCGGAGCAAAACATCAGCTTCTCCCCGTGCTACCGCTTTGTAGTACAGGCCTCCGTCCCACGTTTCCGCCCCGCGAACTTCAACGATATCCATCATGCCCCGCATATCCCGGGCAATCAGGTCGGTCACACTCTCGGTCAAAAAGCCGGTGGAGGTGGTGATTCGCAGCCCCACCCCGGGATAATCCCGCTTGACCAAGGCGTTCAGCTCGCGGGCCAGGGTGCAGTCGAAATAGTCTGCCTCGATCACGGTTTTCGTGGCGAAGTCGTACAGATAGCTTCCATTGACCAGGATGGCAGGCAGATTCGCCAGGGGGAGAAGCTCAGGCATACGCAGAGCGAAGTCCCCATGCATCCGTCCCGTGGAGAAGGTAAAATGTCCGCCTTCGCGGCAGAAAGCCTCCACCGCCCGGATGTTCTTCTCTACCGGCCGGCCTGTACTGTCCAGAAACGTGCCGTCCATGTCGGTCACGATGATAATATGATCAAATTTTCCCATGGGTATCTCCTCAGTCAGGATTTATCGGCTGCTCCGCCGCAGGATTTCCAGCACCGCCTCAAAATCATCGGGCAGGGGCGCGGTGAAGCACATCGGTTCTTTGGTACGGGGATGCACGACAGGCAGCTCCCGTGCATGGAGGCACTGGCCGCAGAGCAAATCGGGATGGCGCCGTCCGAAGGCGGTCTTATCTCCCCCGTAGACAGGATCCCCCAACAGGGGATGTCCCAGGGATGCCATGTGCACACGAATCTGATGGGTGCGGCCGGTTTCCAGTCTGCACTCAAGGAGCGAGAAGCCATCAACATGCTCGGTCACCCGAGACTGGGTCACCGCGTCTCGGGCAGAGCCTCCGTCCCAGATCACGGCCATCCGCGTGCGGTCGGTGGGGTGCCGTCCGATGGGGGCATCCACCGTGCCCTCGTCCTCCCGGGGACTGCCGATGGCAATGGCGGTATAGACCCGGGCAATGGCGTGATCCTTCAGCCCCGCTGCCAGGGTCAGGTGAGCCTCATCGTGCTTGGCCACCACCAAAAGTCCGCTGGTGTCCTTGTCGATGCG
>JAFTUB010000079.1 GCA_017466495.1 Clostridia bacterium | reverse complement strand
GAACTGCTGACCGATTACCTTCCCCGTGCGTGTTATGGATGAAACCACAAAAAAGGAGGGATCCACATGAATGACCCAAGTGACCGTCTGACCGATGCCGAGCTGGTGCTCAACCGCTGGGGAGACACACTATACCGTATCGCGTTGGGGATGCTGGGCAGCCGTGCCGATGCCGAGGACGCTGTACAGGAAACCATGCTCCGTTATCTGCGCCGTGCACCGCATTTCCGTGACACCGAGCATGAGAAGGCCTGGCTCATTACCGTCGCAATGAACCTCTGCCGGGATATGCTTCGTCGGCGGGAGATCCGCAGCACCGTGGCGCTGGATGCAGTGGCAGAGCTGCCTGCGGATGACGATGAAAGCGAGGTGCTGGCCACGTTGGCCGCCCTTCCCCCGCAGTCGCGGCAAATCATGCTGCTGCACTACGTGGAGGGGTATCCGGTGAAGGAAGCGGCCCATATGCTGGGCATCAGTGAATCGGCGGCCAAAATGCGCCTGAAAACAGGGCGTGAAAAATTCAAATTAGCATATGCAGGAGGAGAAGAATCATGAACGAACATTTTTTCCAAGAACTGCGGGAGCAGAAGCTTTCGAATGAGGCACGGACACAGATCATGGCGGCCTGCCGTGCGGAGATTGCACGGACACGTCACACGTCCAGTCGTGCGGCGGGAATCATTATCGCCGCTGCAGTGATCACAGCGGCGACATTGACGGTGGGTGCCATCGGATCGGCCACTGCATGGTTTGGTTTGCGCGGCAAAACGGAGTCGCATTTTGTGGACGACCCCGACATTGTCATCACACAGCCCGACGCGCTGGCAACCGTGGATTCCGGCACCGATGCACCACTGGAGCTTCGCTGTGATGCCGTCACCGGCGGCGGAAATCAGCTCTATCTCTCGCTGTCGCTGACCCGCACCGACGGCAGCGATGTCATCACCGTGGAGGACGGCGAAACCTTGCTCCACATCGACTTTCCCAATGCTGCCATCACCTTGGCTGACGGTACCGCAAGAAAGGTCTACATCACGCCCTTGGGTGACAGCACATCCGTCTGTGTCCACCTCGAAGGATCAGCTCTGCTCTACAACGCCGATCTTGTCCATATCGGTCAGCCGGCCACGCTGACACCGGGCGAGATGCTGCTGACCATCCAAAACGCCGATGGCACTCTCCGAACCTGCACCTATGGCACTCCGTCCCAGCCGATGACGATCTCGCTGGACTATCGCAATGACACGCTGGACGGCGAAATTTCCCCCGTCACGATCCAACGCGATGGCATTACCGTAACCTTGAACCACATCACCATGACCAATGCCGAGCTGACGCTCTCGGGTATCTGCGATGCCCCCAACGGCACCGAAATACCCTGGATCTCGACACTTTTGGCGGAGGCCTACCTGACTCTGTCTGACGACACAACCGTCCTCTGCGGCACCAAAAACGGATGCGGAACGATGCCCGACGGAAGCTTCATCCTGAACTGGATACTGGATAAGGCAGTCGACGCAAGCAAGGTGGACAGCCTCACCTTAGACGGCAAAACCATCAATCTCAACTGATCTCAAGCGGTGACGCGCCCCGTCACCGCTTTTTCCTTGAATATTTACATTTACGTACGAAAATCATGCCCTTCCCCTCTTGCAAAATTCGGGATTTTGTTATATAATAGAGTGAATGCGTGTGGCTTGCTCTTTGCGCAAATTTATCGTACCAAGCGCGGGAAGATCTCCCCCTTCCCCACGGAGAAATATGGAAAATATCCTTTTGCCCGTACAAAAAAAATACGACTTTGATGTCGCGGTCTGCGGCGGCGGAATGAGCGGCTTTGCGGCTGCTGTCTCTGCGGCAAGAACAGGCGCCAGAACGGTTCTCATTGAATCGGGTGGGTTCCTGGGCGGGACTGCCACAAAAGGGCTTGTGGGCCCTTTTATGACCTGCTATGATGCGCCCGGGGAAACGCAGATCATTCGCGGTCTGTTTGACGAATTAAAGCAGGCTTTGCTCGCCGATGGAGGCGCTGTCTCTCCGGCGGATTGTCACGGCGGTGACGGCTACAGCGGCTACCGCACCGGCGGCCACATCGGTGTCATGCCTTTTGATCGTGAGGCTCTCAAGCGAGTCACCGAGCAAATGTGTCTGGAGGCCGGCGTGACCCTGCTCTATCACACACTGCTGATCGGCTGTGACAGCGACGGAGAACGGATCTCCCGCATTTTCGCCGCCGACAGCAATCAGATCATTTCGATCTCCGCCAAGGTCTTTATCGACACCACCGGCTCCGCTGCCCTGGCCCACAAGGCCGGCGCACACACGATGCGGGGCAATGACGACGGCATTCTGCAAACCGCTTCCACCTTCTTCATCATTGATGGGGTGGACAAGGCGGTTTTGGACGAACATATGCGCACCCACACCGAGATGCGTGCGCGCTACTTTATGGACGTGATTGATGCCGGCAAGCAGGACGGCAGCTTCCCTTGCGGGCAGAACAAGCTGCGCATTTTCGAAAATCCCGACGGTACCTGGACGGTGAACATGACCCAGATGGACGGTCAGCTCAACGAGCTGGACGGCAAGGCCGTCACCGTGGCCGAGATTGAGCAGCGGCAGCAGATCATTCGTCTTGTCGACTTTCTGCGCAGCCGCATTCCCGGTCTGGAAAATGTTCGCATTGTTGCTACCGCATCGGATATCGGTGTCAGAGAGAGCCGCCACATGGTGGGCAAGACCCTCTTCTGCCTTGAAGATATCCAAAATGCCCACAAGTTTGATGACCGCATTGCGGTCTGCGCCAACTCGGTGGACATTCATCACAAGGACGGGGTCAAGTACATCGCGCACCAGACCGAAAACTACTACATTCCCCTCTCCTGCCTGATCTCCCACAACATCGACAACCTGCTCACTGCAGGCAAGAGCCTCTCCGCTGACAAGTACGCCTTTGCCGCCGTACGGGTCATGCCCCCCTGCGTTGCCATGGGCGAGGCCGCAGGCGTCACCGCTGCCCTGGCCGCTGCTGCGGATATTCCCGCCGCCGAAGTCCCCTATGGGGAGGTACAGCGCATTCTGCTGGAGAACGGTGCGTATCTCGGGTAAATGCCCATTGGCAAAAATTCCGCTCCTTTGCGAACCGTAAGGAGGTTTTATGCTTTCTGCTTTCAAAAATTACGCGATCACCTTTCTGATCGCCGCTGTGATTTTCTCACTTATTGCTTTCGGCGTGGTGCAGATCGTCATGGACAGTCTTTCCGATTCCTTCTTTGTAACCCCAAACGATCCGGAAAATCCGGACCATCCTACTGTCACCACCGCGCCTCCTGCAACTGATCCCCTCGAGCCCCTCAACGGCGCTTCCTTCAACATTCTGCTGTTGGGTGTGGATTATGCCCCCCACCGCTACTATGACTATGACCCCGACATGATGGCCGCCCTTGCCCCTGAGACTATGGAAGAAACGACGGGCGAAGGCGAGACCACCGATATTCCCCAGACAGTCGCACCGCCCGCCGACATTACGGTGGCGCCCGAAACCATGGCCCCTCCCGCAGAGATCACTGTAGCGGACGAGACCACTGCGGCCATTGACACCGGTGTGCTGATGCCCGACGGATCCCTCTACTTTGAGGGCGGCTTCTTCTCGGAGGAATACCGCACCGTACAGACCGATACCATCATGCTGGTTCGGGTGGATAAGGAACGCCAACAGTTTACCTTTACCGCCTTTCCCCCCGAAACAATTCTAACCATTGAGGGACGCCGCATCATGCTGCGAGATGTATTTGCCGAGTACGGTCTTGACTTCCTTCTCCGCAAGATCAATGCGATGACCGGGCTGATGATCGACCGTCATGTGATCGTGAATGTGGAGCAGTTCCCCGAGATCGTGGACACTTTAGGCGGCATCACTTATAATGTCCCCTGCAAAATGAAATATGACGATTATAAGGGCAATCTGCACATTGATCTGTCCGCCGGCACACAGAAGCTGGACGGCGTTTCGGCCTTGCATATGCTGCAGTTCAACAAGTACACCGAGCCCAATCAGAGCCGCGTGAAGACCGCCGTCAATTTCGTGCGGGTCATGATGCAGAAGATGACCGATCTCTCCTATCTGCCCGAGGCGCCCAAGCTGTACGCGCAGATCAGAAGTCTGTTCATCTCTAACTTCTCCCTACAGGACCTCACCGCCAACCTGGATCTGATTTTCAAGTACGGTGAATTCCAGCTGCTTGAGCTGTCCTTCCCCGGCAGCTATGTCACCGATGCCAAGGGAGACCGCATTTTCAACCCCAATCTCGAGGGTGCGCTGGATTACTTCAGCGACTACAAACGAATTTACGAATAAAATTTTTCAAATATACAACAGGAGACAACATCATGAACCAGAATGAAAAAACAATGGAAAAAATTGTCGCGCTGTGCAAAAACCGCGGCATCGTCTTCCCCGGCTCCGAGATCTACGGCGGCCTGGCCAACTCTTGGGACTACGGCCCCCTCGGCGTTGAACTGAAGAACAACGTCAAGCGCGCCTGGTGGAAGAAGTTCGTGCAGGAGAATCCTTACAACGTAGGACTTGACTCGGCAATCCTGATGAACCGTGAGGTTTGGGTTGCTTCGGGCCACGTTGCCACCTTCAACGATCCCCTCATCGACTGCAAGGCCTGCAAAATGCGCCACCGCGCCGACAAGCTGGTTGAGGAGTATGTCCGCGACAACAACATCACCGATGTGAACGTTGAGGCCATGGACGGCGAGGCTCTGCTGGCCTACATCCGCGAGCAGAAGATCCCCTGCCCCGGCTGCGGCAAGTCCGATTTCACCGACATCCGCAAGTTCAATCTGATGTTCAAGACCCACCAGGGCGTCACCGAGGACAATCAGAATGAGGTTTACCTCCGTCCCGAGACCGCACAGGGTATCTTTGTAAACTTCCCCGCCATCCAGCGCTCTACCCGCCGCAAGCTGCCCTTCGGCGTTTGCCAGATCGGTAAGTCCTTCCGTAACGAGATCACCCCCGGTAACTTCATCTTCCGTATCCGCGAGTTCGAGCAGATGGAGCTGGAGTTCTTCTGCAAGCCCGACACCGACCTTGAATGGTTCGAATATTGGAGAAGCTACTGCCACAATTGGCTCAAGAGCCTCAATGTCAAGGACGAAAACCTCCGTCTTCGTGACCACGAGCCCGAGGAGCTT
>JAFTUB010000078.1 GCA_017466495.1 Clostridia bacterium | reverse complement strand
GGATGTGGCTGTGATTGCCAATGAGATTAAGAAGTTGTAATACTGACAAATTCCAATTTGTCGTTCCGTTTTTGATTGTAGTCCAAAGAAACATAAAGGGCAATCAGGCGAAAATTGAACTCCCCCAAAACCGGGTTGACGGTTTTGGGGGAGTTTTTATCCTTACTCGCCCAGCAAAGCGCGGGCGGCGGTGCCGTTGTCGGCGGCGGTGAGGGTGTCCTCGGTGACGGTGCAGGGGAGAGGGATGATCCGCACCCCGGCGGCTTCGGCTTCAGCCCAGGCCGTGGCAAAGGCAGGATCGGTGGCGCGGTTGGGATGCACTGCGGTGATGCCGTTCATCTGGATGACGAAGAGGACGGCACAGGTGTAGCCCTGCCCGGAAGCTCGGTTCAGCTCCCGCAGGTGCTTTGCCCCGCGGGTAGTGGGGGCGTCGGGGAAATAGCCCTGCCCGTCGATTTCCAGGGTACAGCCCTTCACTTCAATGAGATACCTCTCTCCGCCCTTTTCCATGTAAAAGTCCAGGCGGGAGTCACCGAAGGTGTATTCCGGCCGCAGCAGATCGGGGGCGAGGGTGCTCAGCCATTCCCGGGCCACGGTGTTGGGGGCCTGGCTGTCGATGTTTACCCAGCCAAGGCCGGGCTTATCTACGGCGATGAGGTCATATTCGGTCTTTCGCTTTTCCCCTCCTCCCCGGGCCAGCACCACCGGGCGGCCGGGGATGAGCAGCTCGCGGCACCGCCCGGTGTTTTTGACATGAACGGTATGCTGTGCGCCGTCCATGCACACTCGGGCAATGAAACGGTTAGGGCGGGAGAGAAACTCAGCGATGACGGTGTTGGGGTACCGCATGATCAGAGCAGATCCACCCGGCAGCGGATTTCGCTCCGGGAGAAGGCACGGATGTTTTCTGCCATTTCGTCAATGCAGCGCTGACGGGACTCCACCGCACCCCAGGCCATGTGAGGGGTGAAGCAGACATTCGGCAGTTCCCGGACGGCGTAAAGGGGATGGTCCGCGGGCATGGGCTCGACGGAATAAACGTCCACCCCAAGGCCGCCGATCTGTCCCTCCCGCAGAGCATCAGCCAGGGCTGCCTCATCAGCTACGGCACCCCGAGCCACGTTGACGAGGATCACGCCCCGCTTCATGGCGGAGATACGCTCCCGTGAGATCAGCCCGCGGGTCTCCTCACTGAGAGGGGTGTGTACCGAGATAATGTCGGCTTCCCGGCAGAGGGTGTCGATGTCGGTGTTGGGATAGTCGGGGTCGGGGCGACGGCGGCAGATCAGCACGCGGCAGCCGAAGGCTTCGGTCACCCGGGCCACTTTCTTGCCGATGTTTCCCGCGCCCACGATGCCCCAGGTTTTCCCCGCCAGCTCATGGAAGGTGGGGGAGAGGCGGTTGGCCACCCCTGATGCGGTGTATGCGCCGCTGCGGACATAGCCCGTCATCTCGGGCAGGTGGAGCATCAGCTCCAGCACCATGGCCACGGTGAGCTGTGCCACGCTGTCGGTGGAGTAGCCCAGTACATTGCAGACAGCGATGCCGCGGCTGCGGCAGTAGTCCACGTCGATGTTGTCATAGCCTGTGGCGGATACGCAGATCAGCTTCAGGTGGGCGGCGTGGGCGAGATTTGCTTCATTCAGCTTAACCTTGTTGAGGATCACCACCTGGGCGTCCCGGATGCGGTCGGCCACCTCTTGGGGGGCGGTGAGGGCATGGACGGTGAGGTGGGTGATTGCCGCCAGGGGCGCGAGGGAAACTTCTTCCCCCAAGGTCGCGGCATCCAGGATCACGGCGCGCAGAGCATGATTGTTCATGGGGTGTCAGCCTTTCTTCTGAAATTACACCTTGGCAGGGTAGGCGCGGTAGAGGTGGACAATGTTGAGGTCTTCCTCCATGTCAAGGCCGTGGGAGCCGCAGTTCCCGTCGATCTCGTGACAGCCGTGGTCCATGGCGAAGCCCGCCAGGGTATTGTGAGCCGTCCAATGGGTGCGGATCATGGCGCTGAACATGGCGAAGGCGTGGACATTTGCCCGCAGCTCGGCCAGGGCTTCCGGATCCTCGGGGCCGACCTTGTGCATTCGGGCATCGTAGTTTTCGTTGTAGACCACCAGCAGATCATAGGTGTCGGCGGTGATCAGCTCGGCGGCTTTGGCATTGACCTCGTCCACGGTGGGATAGAGGAAATAATCCATCTCCCGTTCAAGGAAGATCTTGCCGATGCTGCAGCGGTTGTCGGCCACAATGGCGCACTTTTTCCCGGCGCGGATGGCGGCGTCGAAGAGGGTGTCAATGCGGATCACGGGCTTCTCATACTTGCGAATGCCGTGAACGGCGGGCTGGGCACCGGTATACATCGTGCCGAAGCAGACCGGCGTCACCGAGGGCATCACCGAGCAGAGAGGAAGCTCCAGCGCATAGTTGTCGGGAAGCTCTCGGCAGAAATTGGGGTATTTGCGCCAGATCCACTCGGCGATGGCGTCGGGATTGTACATGAAAATGCGGTCGGCCCGCGCTCCCCCGAAGGCGGTATTGACATAGTCGGTGAGGGCGGGGTTGGCGGGGGCGGCCTGCGCGGGGGGCTCGATGCCAAGCGCTTCGGCCAAAGCGGCGCATAGGGTGTCCAGGGAGAGGGGATTGTATGCCATGGTAAACCTCCGATATGATTGATTGATGTGTGAGGCGGGTCAGGGGCGCAGCTCGCCCTCGGTTTCCACCAGATCCACACCCCAGGCTTCCGCGTCGACCAGCTCTTCGGGCTTATCCAGCAGCCAAAGACCGATGCGGCGGGCGCAGCGGCGGGTCATGGCCACAAGCGCGGCATCGCAGGCGGGAGTCTTGCACCATGCGGTGCGATTGTTGTGGTAGCGCAGCCAAACGGTCAGCTGTTCGGCGGGGACGATCTGTGCCACCGCGGCCAGCGCATTCTCGCTGATGTCACCGTCGTAATGGATCTGGGCGGCGGGGAAGCGGGCCATGACCTTTTCGATGAAGTCGATGCGGTTGGCGGTAAAGCCGATGTGGGAGAGGGCGTCCATCCGCTCAACGGTGGAGAAGAAGATCTCCAGCTGGGTGTCATCGGCGCGCTGGAGCACATTGTCAAACTTGAGGGGAATGCCGGCCTCGGCCGAGAAAGCCAGGGCCTCATCCAGGGTAGGGATGGGCTCACCCCGGAACTGTTCCCCCTTCCAGAGGCCGTAGTCCAGGGACCGCGCCTCGGCAAAGGTGAGGGCGGCGATGGGGGTTTCCTCCTCCAGGGCAGTGCCGTCGGGACGGCGGGCAGTTTTGTTGACCGTTTTGTTGTGCAGGCAGACGCAGACATTGTCTGCTGTGAATTTGGTATCCAGCTCAATCATGCCGTAGCCCCGCTCGTGGGCGGCACGGAAGGCGGCGAGGGTGTTTTCGGGATAGTAGGCCGACAGGCCTCTGTGTGCTTCGAGAATGACAGCCATAATAATCACCATGGCTTTCGTTTGCGAAAGCCTTCCTTTCTTTGGGGAATTGTGGATGGTTTTGCGAAGCAAAATCTTTGCACGAAGTGCAAAGAAAGCCACAAAACCCGGCGTGAAAAGTATTTTTCACGCTAATATCCATGGCTTTCCTTTGCGAAAGCCTTCCTTTCAGATGAAAGGGCTTAATCAAAGCAGAACGAACCAGAACCAATACATAAGCGGAATCGTAATAACGCAGAG
>JAFTUB010000077.1 GCA_017466495.1 Clostridia bacterium | reverse complement strand
GTTTCCGCCGCGAATGAGGGTAAAGTTGCCGCTGCGCAGAATTTCCACCAGCTGTGCATTGGAGGTGATGGGGCAATCGGTCTCGATCCCGGCTGCAGGAGTATGGTGGGAATGGTGGAAGTCGGAACCGCCGCATTTGAGCAGGCCAAATTTATCCGCCCACAGCTCGGCGATCTCATTGCGGGACGCCTGACCGGGATGGCCGTTGTAGACCTCGACCCCGTCCAGCAGTGCCGGCTTTTGAATCTTCATGTTGTTGCGGAAGGGGTGTGCCTGGAAGAAGAGCATCCCTGCCTCGCGGATGACGGGCACAAGTTCCTTGATAGGCATATCCATGATATCGGGACAGCCGCGCATGAACTCCTCGGTCATGCCGTAGATCAGATAGTCGTTGTCATCGGTATTCGAGCGCAGCTCCATACCGAAAAGCACGTTAAAACGGCCTGCGGCGGCTTCAAGCATGGTCCGATACCCCCGCATATAGTAATCACATTTGTCGGCCCAGCTCTCCCCCCGGTCATACTTCTTTCCGCTGAAGGTAAAACGGCTCATGTGGTCTGTCACAAGGACAGTGCTGTAGCCGGCCTCAACGTAAAGCTCTGCCGAGTCAACGGCAGACACCGAGCCACAGTCGCTGACCTCCTTGGTATGAAGGTGAAGTTCGGTCTTGTATCTCATCATCATTCACCGCCTCCCGCAGGAGGCTTCCTTTTTGTAGTTTCATGTTTGACGGCAGCGTAATTTTTCTGCCAAGAATATCATACACCTTTTTCGGAACGAATGCAAGAGGAAATCGCCAAATGCGGGAAAATTCATCCATCTCACCAAAGCTCGTTCCCTTATTTTATCGGGATTTTGGCCATAAATCAAACAGTCATTGTTTTTTTTCGTCCATATGGCGGCTGATCTCATTCAAAATCGCCTTGCCCCATCGGTCGCACTTGCTCCGGCCGATCCCGCTGATCATCATCAGCTCGTCTGCCGTTCTCGGCTTACGGACTGACAGTTCCAACATAGTGGAATTGGTGAAGACCGTGTATGCAGGGACACCGACGCTGTTGGAAAGCTTGTTGCGCAGGCGGCGAAGCTTTTCGTAGAGAGCTTCATCCGGCGGTCCGCTCTCTGTCATAGAAGGAAGTTCGCTTCGTTTGGAACGCTTGGCCGGCGCTGCCATCGGAGTATGAAGCCGCGCCGTCACCCGGCGGCTGCCGCAGAGCACTTCGTCCGCCCTCGGCCCCAGCTGAAGCAGGGGATATTCTCCTGCGGTGCGCTGGAGAAAGCCGGCGGAAAGCAAAAGATCGATGAGTTCCCGAATACGGGCCGTTGGGACTTCCCCCATAGCGCCAAGCATGGGCAAATCGACACTGTCGTAGTTGGCGAGACGCTCGTCGCCGCTCCCCCGAAGCAGGTTGACGATCATCCCCACGCCCCAGCGCTCACCCGATTGAGCCACGCATCGCAGAATCAGCTTGGTTTCGTGAGTGACATCGCACATTTCTCCGCCAAGACAGTTGGAGCAATTCCCACACCGGGTCTCCCCACGCTCACCGAAATAACGGAGAATGAAACTTCGCAGGCAATCGGCGGTGGTGGCGTAGAAGGTCATCTGCTTCAGTCGTTCCAGCTCCCGCTCCCGCAGAATTGCGCGGGTGCCGGGAGAGATATCTTCATTGGGTTCGCTTTTCTCAATGAGAAATTTTGCCAGGCGCACATCGGCCGGACCATAGAGCAGTACACACCGTGCAGCACTTCCGTCACGCCCGGCACGGCCGGCTTCCTGGTAATAGCTCTCCATATCCTTGGGCATATGGTAGTGGATCACGGAAGAAACATTGGATTTATCGATCCCCATGCCAAAGGCATTGGTTGCCACCATCACGGGAGTTCGGTCATAGAGGAAGCTGTCCTGATTGGCAAACCGTTCCCCTTCCTCCAGCCCGGCATGATAACGGGTGGCGGGAATCCCCTTCCCACAGAGCATATCGCACACCTCTTCCACCGCTTTCCGGGTGGCGCAGTAGACGATGCCGCTCTGCTCCCGCAACTCGCCCAGGAGGCGAAGAAGCTGAGCGTCCTTCTCCTTGCCCGGCGCACGGACAACCTCAAAGCGCAGGTTCGGTCGGTCAAAACCGGTGGAAACGATCATGGGATCTCGCAGATGGAGAAGACGGATCACATCATCCCGTACCGCTGCCGTGGCGGTAGCGGTATACGCACCGATCACAGGACGTCGGGGCAGGCGGGCGGCAAATTCGGCAATATCCAGGTACCCGGGGCGAAAATCCTGCCCCCACTGGGAAACGCAGTGGGCTTCATCCACCGCCAGCAGAGAAATGTTCACCGAGCAGGCAAAGGTGAGAAAAGATTCGGTCAGCAGGCGTTCCGGCGCCACGTAGATCAGCTTGTACATCCCCTGGCGGGCGTTATTCAGGGCGCGGTCGATCTGTGCGGGAGTGAGAGAGGAATTGATATAGGCAGCGCGGACACCGTTCTGAATGAGGGCCCCCACCTGATCCTTCATCAGGGAAATGAGGGGCGACACTACCAGAGTGATGCCATCCTGCATCAGCGCAGGCACCTGAAAGCAGAGGGACTTCCCTGCCCCCGTGGGCATTACCGCCAGCACATCACGCCCGGACAGCACCGCATCCACCAGCGGCTCCTGTCCGCCGCGAAAGCTGCGGTAGCCGAACACCTCGTGCAGGACTTCAGCTTTGGTGCGCATGATCGTCATCAAGCCCCAGGAATCGGGCGGCATTGTCATAGAGGATCACCTTCCGTTCCTCCTCGGTAAGCGGGATGGCAAAGAAACGTGCCAGCTCGCTTTCGTAGCATTTTACCG
>JAFTUB010000076.1 GCA_017466495.1 Clostridia bacterium | reverse complement strand
TCAATCAACAGGAGGAAACGATATGGAATCCTACATCCAAATTGACAAAAATATGGTGGTCAACACCACCATCGGGGACGTTGAGGTGGCCTGGCATGACGTGCGCAATGCTCCCTTCAGCCTCCACGGCTTCCACGACCCCTACAATGAGCCCTTCTTCCGCCGCGTGCCCGCCGATGTGGCGGCCGCCACTTCTCCCGGGGTGGATAAGCTCAGCCGCGAGTCGGCGGGGGGACGGGTGCGGTTTTCCACCGATTCGCCCTTTATCGCCATCCGCGCCAAGTTTTTGGTGGTGGGGCGCTCCCCCCACCTGACCCTCGTCTCCACCTCGGGCTTTGATCTGTATGTGGACGGGGACTTCGGCAGCCGTTTCCTCCAGGAATTCCGGATGCCCTATGATATGACCGACCGCTACGAGCAGATCGCCTATCTCGCCGGCAAGAAGATGACCAGCTACACCATCAACTTCCCGGTGCACGCGGTGGTGGAGAGCCTGGAGATTGGCCTCAAGCCCGGTGCGGCCCTGGCGGAGGCGCGGCCCTACCGCGATCTTGATCCCGTCATCTTCTACGGCTCCTCCATCGTTCACGGCACGGCGGCCAGCCGTCCCGGCTCGATCTATCCCGCCGTCATCTCCCGTGCGCTGAACCTGGATTTCCGCAATCTCGGCTTCTCGGGAAAGGCCAAGGGCGAGCCGGCCATTGCCCGCTGGATGGCCACCCTGCCCATGAGTGTTTTTGTCTGCGACTACGACCACAACGCCCCCACGGTGGAGCATCTGGCGGCCACTCACTACGCCCTCTATGAAACCGTTCGGGAGAAAAATCCCGATGTGCCCTACATCATGGTTACCCGCCCCAACTACTGGACCCGTCCCCGTCTGCAGGAGGATACCCTGGCGCGGCGGGATGTGATTCTGTCCTCCTACCTCCGCGCCAGAGGAATCGGGGACCGGAACGTGTGGTTCATCGACGGCATGAGTTTCTTCGCCGACCCCTATCAGTACGAGTATTCGGTGGACGGCGTTCACCCCAACGATGCCGGCTTCCTGCGCATGGCCGACGGCATCGGAACGGTGATCCGCCACGTGCTGGAGCGGTAATTTTGAGATGAAGGCGGGGTGTCGCGCCGAGCGGTGCGGCACCCCGCCGCATTTTCGGCCATGGGTCGAAATGATGAAAGCAGTTTCACTCCCTCACCCCGCAGGCGGAAAACATTTTCGCAGACCATCGTGCTATAATGAAGAAAATACGATGAATCTGCGGAGGAACGGGAATGAAGGCTGTTGTACTGTACGGTAAAGGCGACGTTCGGGTGGGGGAGTTCCCCCTGCGGGGGGTGGGGCCGGGCGAGGTGAAGATTGCTGTGGCCTACTGCGGCATCTGCGGAACCGATTTCCATAAAACCGCCGGCCGGGCAGGCTCCCGTCCGGTGCGGTATCCCGTCCCCCTGGGCCATGAGATCTCAGGCTATGTGGCCGAGATCGGCGAGGGGGTGGAGGTCCTTCAGGTGGGAGATCCGGTGACGGCCGACCCCAACCACAGCTGCGGCAAGTGCGACTACTGCCGCATGGGCAAGCCCTCCTTCTGCCGCCATGCGGTGGGGGTGGTCAAGGGCATGGCCGAATATGTGGTCGCTCCCGCCGAGAATGTCTATCTCCTGCCTGCGGGGATGGATATGCGCCTGGCCGCCCTGGCCGAGCCCCTTGCCTGCTGCCTCCACGGCATGGATCTGCTGGAGCTGAAGCCGGGGGAGACTGCGGCTTTGGTGGGCTTTGGTGCCATCGGCGCCCTGATGCTCCGCCTGATGCTGGATGCGGGGGCCTCCCGGGTGCTGGTGGTGGAGCCGAACGAAGAGCGGCGCCGCCTAGCCCTGGAGCAGGGCGCTGCCGCCGCCATTTCCCCCGCCGATACCGAGGCGCTGCGCCGCTATGCTGAGGAATGGCATATCGCCCGGGTCATGGAGTGCGTAGGGAACAGCGCGGCACAGCAGACGGCACTGGACGCGGCCGATCGGGGTGCGACGGTGGTTCTGTTCGGGGTCAGCGCCGCGGAGGACCGACTCTCCCTGTCGGTGTATGATGCTTTTCTCAAGGAACTGGTGATCAAAACCTCGTATATTAACCCCCACACCACCCGCCGCGCCATCGATCTGCTGGCGGCAAAGCCCCGGGCGGCGGAGGAGATCTTCTCAGCGGTGCTGGACATGGAGGAGGCGGCAGAGGAGCTGCTGCACCCCGTCCACAGCCGCCGGGGAAAGGTGCTGGTGAGGATCAATCCCTCATAATCAGCGGAAGGAGCAGGATATGGAGATCAGATGTGAGCAGGACAAGCGGCTCTCGGATGCCGAGCGGGCGGTGGTGGAGTACATCAACGCAAAACAGTGCGTCATGGAGCTGCTGTCCATTGCCGATGTGGCCGATGGGGCCTTTGTGTCCAACGCCACCGTGTCCCGCGCAGTGCGGAAATGCGGATTTTCCTCCTTTTCGGAGCTGAAATTCCGCCTGGCCGAGGATGCGAAGCGTAACCCGCAGACCTACGAAATGAATCGCATCCTGTCCAAGTCCTACACCGAATGCCTGGAGACCATCCGCCGCCTGGATATCGATGCCGTCATCGAAATCGCGGCAAGACTGCGCCGGGCGAAAACGGTGTACCTCCTGGCCAACGGCCTGACCGCCCTGGTGGCAGAAGAATTTGCCTTTCAGCTGCAATGTCAGAAAATCCCGGTGAATGTGATCTCCGACTCGCAGATGATGAAAAAGATGGACCTGCTGGCCGAGCCCCGGGATCTGGTGGTGATCCTCTCGGTGAAAAATTCCACCCCCGAGCTGAGGATCGGCGCCGAACTGGCAAAAAAGCAGGGGGCGGCGGTGGTGAGCATCTGCTGTACCCGAGGCACCGCGCTGGACGAAGTCTCCGACCTGGCGGTGTACGGCTATACCCAAAGCATCTATACCAACCGAATGTTCGGCGGTACCTCCCGGCTGGGGCTGATGATCATTACCCGCACCATTGCCGAGTACCTGTGGACCGAGGCGGAGGAGCCGGGTTGATCTCGCTGTAAAACGATAATTCTTTCACAAAAACTATCATTATATATATAGACAGCCGCGAGGTGTATTTCCACATCTCGCGGCTGTTTTTCTCTTATTCAACCTCGACTGCCCAGTCGGGCAGCTCTGCGGTAAATGCCATGGACTCCCCGGTGACGGGATGGGGGAAGGTGAGCCGATGGGCCGACAGCGCAACGGTGGAGAACTCGCTCTTGGGTGCGCCGTAGCGGCGGTCGCCGGCCAAAGGGTGACGGCGGGAGGCAAACTGAACCCGGATCTGATGGGTGCGGCCGGTGCGCAGACGGACCCGCAGCAGGGTATAGTCCCCCACACTGCGCAGACAGGTGTAGTCCAGCACCGCTTCCTTCACTCCCGCCCGACGGCGATCCACCACAAAGGATTTGCCCCGGCGGCGATCGTAGTAAAGCAGATCGGTGAGGGTGGCGGCATCCTCCCCGGGCCGCCCGTGGCAGAGAGCGAGATATTCCTTGGCGAAAGCCTCGGTTCCCATGGCCGCCGACAGGGCCGCCGCCGCTTCCCGCGTCCGGGCAAACACCATCACCCCCACCGTCTCCCGGTCAAGCCGGTGGACGGGATAGACCGAGGTCTGCTCCCCCGCCTCAGCCATGGCCTGCGCCAGCAGAGCCGGCAGTGCCGCGGTGCCCTCCCCCTCGGAAAGCTCCCCCGCCGCCTTTTCACAAACAATGACGTGTGCATCGTAAAACAAAATCCGCATCATAACCTCACAGCCGTACTGTTTTCCCCTCCCGCTTTGCGCCGTTGCCTTCAACCTGCGCGCCGCCGTTTTTTGATGGGGGATATGGGGGAAACTTTTTTGCAAAAAAGTTTCCCCCATCCATTATACCACACCAGCCCCCGGGGAGCACGGGGAGATTTGCCTGCCGCATCCCCAAAACCGCTTTTTTGCCCGAAAAATCTTGACAGGATATACACGGCATGGTAAGATAAACCCATGGAGACCGAATCCGCTTCCCCTGGAAAGACCATTTCAAAGGAGAAACCGAATGAAAAAATCACTTGCCGTGATCCTCTGCCTGGCTCTGCTTGCCTCGCTGGGGAGCATCTTTGCCGCCAACGCATCGGCCGCCGGCCCCATGGTGGTGTGGAATTTTGATACCCCCAATTCCGCCCGGGCCCTGACCCGGGACGAAAACCTGCTCATGGACGCAGTGGTCACCCGCTTCCAGGTGGGCGACGGCGGCGGGGAGGGAATCGTCACCTTTGACGAGAAGGAAAAAGCCCTCTGCATGACCCCCGACTTCACCAAGCCCGGTAACCGGGAACTGTACTACCAGCGGGTCACCATTTCCCTCACCGACGATGTCGCAGGCTTTGCCGGCAAGGACTACCCCTACATCAAGGTGAAGTTCAAGCTGGTCTCGAAAAACGACCTCACCACCCTCCGGATCCGCAGTTTCAACTGGAGCACCTGGGACATCTATTCCCTCCCCGAGCTGAATACCTGGATCGAGTACAGCTATAACCTCACCGAAACCTCCTTTGAGGATCAGATCTTCAACACCCAAAAGGGACTCTACTTCCAGCTTCAGTCCATGGACACCGGCTACAACACCTATGCCGATCCCGACTATAAGCTGTACATCCAGTACATCGCATTCTTCCAAAACGAGGCGGACTGCCGGGCCTACACCTATACCCCAACCGATCCCGCCAAAATCCCCATGCCCCCGGCTCCCGAGAGTACCGAGGTGGGGGGCAGGATCGCTATCATGCCCTTTGACCGGCCTCGGTACATCAAGGGCTTCTCCGCCCTGGACAGTGTGGCCCCCGCCGATTCCCAGTTCAACTTCATGCACTGCGAATTCGGCCGCGACGGCAACGGATTCCACGGCTACGATGAGAAGGAACAGGCGCTCTTCATCTCCAGCGCCGAGAAGGTGGACAAGACCACCCATTGCCGGTTCAACATCGTGGGTGCCGGCGATGCCTATCTCTCGGGTGCCGATTACCCCTACGTTCAGTTCGCCTACAAAACCGAGAACTATGTTCCCTCCGCCGGCGCATACTTCCGGCTTCGGGATCAGAACTGGCGGAGCGTCACCCTTGTCCCCGCCGGGCAGGTCAAGGCAGGGGAGTGGACGGTGGTGTCGGTGAAAATGGCCGATGCCCAGGGCGGCGGGGATTGGAAAACGATGGTTTTCAATGCCAACAATTACCTCCGTCTTCAGCTGGACGATACCGGCACCAACCCCACCGCAAAGGAGAATGGCCGCATCTATCTGAAGTATATCGCCTTCTTTGAGCGTAAGGCCGATATGGATGTCTTTGATTTCGAGAAGTACATCGCCGAAAATCCCGCCGCTACCGCCGCACCCATCACCACGGCGGCACCTGCCACCACGGCGGCACCTGCCACCACGGCGGCACCCACCACCACGGCGGCACCTGCCACCACGGCGGCACCTGCCACCACGGCGGCACCCGCTACCACCGTAGCACCCGAAACAACGGCGGGATCCGAAACCACCGACGAAGCCCTTGAAAAGACCCTGTCCCCCGCTGAGATCGCTGTGATGGCGGCTATGATACTCCTCGCCTGCGCGGCGGTGATCATCTCCCGGCGGCGGCCGAAACCGTAAAAATTGCCCGGAACATCTGCCCAAAGACTGCTTTTTGACGCAAGCATGAACAAATGCGGTTTTTGGTGTGTTCCACTGCGGAAAATGGGCTTTTCTGCTCGCCGCAGATGTGGTATCATTAAGTTGGCGAATTCCCACAGGAGTGGGAAAGTCAGTTCTGTCCCCGTTTGGGAAAACGGAGAGCGGAGCAAAAAATACTTCAAAGGAGAAAACTCATGAAAAAGTACCTCTCTCTTGCACTTTGCCTGCTGATGCTGGTATCGATGTTCAGCGTATTTGCTGTACAGTCTTCCGCTGCAGGTCCCATGATCGTCATGAACTTTGACGTGCCCAACGCCGCCAAGGATGCGATCAAGAACCCCGATCTGCTGACCGATTACTTCATCAGCACCTTCATCGTCGGTGCCGGCGGCGCTGCCAACGGTAAGGGTATCGTTACCTATGACGAGAAGGAAAAGGCCATCTGCATGGTCCCCGACTACAAGACCCCCGGTGACAACACCCTGCAGGTTCAGCGCGCTACCATCAGTATGCTCAGCGATGACAAGGGCTTCAGCGGTGCTGACTATCCCTATGCCAAGATCAAGTTCAAGCTGGTTACCGACAACGACCTGACCGAGGTTATGCTCCGTGACTTTAAGTGGGGCAGATTCAACCTGGCCACCATTCCCGAGATCAACACCTGGGTTGAGTACGTTGCTGACTTCACCGGCACTGCTTGGGAAGACAAGGTATTCGACGCTGCTAACGGTATTTACCTCCAGCTCCAGGCTCTGGATGCCGGCTACAACACCTACGACGATCCCGGCTTCAAGCTCTACGTGCAGTATGTCGCATTCTTCCAGAACGAGGACGATGCTGAGGCTTACACCTACAAGCCTACCGATCCCGCAACCCTGCCCACCGCAGGCGGCAACGAGAACCCCAATCCCGGCGGAAACATTTATGTGATGCCCTTCAATGATCCCAAGTCTGCTCTTCCCCTCCTGGGCGAAGGTGAGAAGTCTCCCTACGACTTCGTGCTGTACGAGGGTATTTTCCACAATAACGGCTGCGGCGTGCTGAAGTTCGATGAGACCGAGAAGGCACTTTATGTAACGCCCACCGACGGCGCAACTCCGGTATGTTCCCGCTTCACCATTACAGCAAACTCCGATAAGACCATTGTTGGCGGCGACTATCCCTATATTCAGTTTGCCTACAAGATGGTGAACTACACCAACCCCGAGAATGCTTCCTTCCGTATCCGCAACCAGTCCTGGCAGGACATCAACCTGCTGGCGAAGGGTGAGGCTAAGAACGGCGAGTGGGTCACCGTTTCCCTGAAGGGTTCCGAGTGCAGCGGCAACGCCATGTGGAAGACCAACAAATTCGGTTCCGGCAATGCACTTCGCTTCCAGATCGACGATACGGTCAACAGCTTTAACGCAGCTTCCGATGCCCGTATCTACCTGAAGTATATCGCCTTCTTCGAGAGAAAGGCCGATATGGATGTATTTGATTTCGACAAGTACATCGCAGCACAGGGCGAGACTCCTGCAGAGACCACCGCAGCTCCCGCAACCACTGCGGCTCCCGCAACCACCGCGGCTCCCGCAACCACCGCGGCTCCCGCAACCACCGCGGCTCCTGCAACCACCGCAGCTCCTGCTACCACTGCAGCTCCTGCTACCACTGCGGCTCCTGCCACTACCGCAGCTCCCACTCAAACTCCTTCCACCGGTGACATTACCGTTATCGCTGTTGTGGCTCTGATGATCCTGGCTTGCGGCGCAGTCGTCATCTCCAAGAAGACTGCAAGATAAATTCTGCTTACTCCCTGCGGGGAATGCCCCGTAACGGAAAATAAACAGCGGCGGCGCTGACTTCCTGTTTCTTCGGAGACATGAGTCAGCGCCGTTGTTGTTTTGCTGCGGCAAAGCGGCACTGAATTCGGTCGGATTCTGTGCTTTTTGAATCAAATAGACGAAATCAACATGATTTGTTGTTAAAGCTGTGTCACACCATGACAAAACCAACAAGGTCTGCGGTTTTTGGTATGTTCCTGTGCGGTATTTGGGATTTACAGAGTTTTCACAATGTGGTATCATTAAACTAATAATCCCTACCCCTCGGGAAAGGGAATATAATCCCGTGTTCGACCGAGCGAAAAGGCCGGGTACGGAGAAATTCAATAAGGAGAACAAAGATGAAAAAGTATCTCTCTCTCGCACTTTGCCTGATGATGCTCGTGTCGATGTGCAGCGTCTTTGCTGTTACCTCTTCTGCAGCAGGCCCTATGATGGTTTGGAACTTTGACGTTCCCAACGCCTCCAAGGATGTCATCAAGAACCCCGATCTGACGATGGATGTTGTGGCAACCCAGTTTATCGTCGGTGACGGCGCCGGCGCCGGCATCATCACCTTCGACGAGAAGGAAAAGGCTCTCTGCTTCGCCCCCGATTTCACCAAGCCCGGTACTGCAAACCTGCACTACCAGCGCGCTGTCCTGAGCATCCAGGACGACGAGAAGGCTGTCAACACCGCCGATATGCCCTACATGAAGGTTAAGTTCAAGCTCGTATCCGAGAACGACCTGACCACCCTCCGCATCCGCGACTTCTCGTGGAAGACCGTGGAAGCTGTGGCAATCCCCGAAGTTAATACCTGGGCTGAGTATGTAGTTGATCTGTCCGGCACTTCCCTGGACGGCATCACCTTCAACACCTCCAACGGTATGTACTTCCAGTTCCAGTCCATGGACACCGGTTACAACACCTACGATGAGACCGGCTTCAAGCTGTACATCCAGTACATCGCGTTCTTCCAGAACGAGGCCGATGCTGAGGCTTACAAGTACACCGCAACCGATCCCGCAACCATCCCCACCGCTGAGTCCGTTGCTGAGAACCCCAACGTGGGCGGTAAGATCGCAGTGATGGCATTCAACGATGCTGCCAAGACCAACGAGGGCTTCACCGAGGAGCAGACCCTGGCAGAAGGCGTTGATTTCTACCTGGTCAAGAACCCCTCCTTCGGTAAGGACGGCAACGGCGTGATCAAGTTCGACGAGGCCGAGAAGTGCCTCTACAGCACCTACATTGATAAGGTTGAAGGCACTACCCAGTCCCGTCTGGTTGTTGTCGGCAACGGCGATGCTTCC